>JBLMYE010000083.1:0-6993 GCA_050258115.1 Deltaproteobacteria bacterium
GCCGTCCTTGGCCTTCTGGCGGATCGTCTCGTCATAGAGGATGACGCCTGACACGTAATTCTTCATGGCATCCGTCGAGCGGAACAGCATCTCGCGGTAATCGCGGCGGCTCTCTTCCGTGGAAGCCAGATTGATCTTGTCGAAGCGCTTCTTGATCGTACCGGAGCTTTCGTCGGCGGCCAGAATGCCCTTGCCGGGGGCCACCATGGCGATCGCAATGTCTTCCAGTCTTTCGGTCATCGTGGCCTCCGTCGGCGCGTCGTAAAAATAGTGCCTCGAGCAAACAAAGGGCGCCACCTGCTGGGCGCCCTCCGGTTTCACGTCAGATGAGCTTTGCCATGGCGACGGCGGTGTCGCTCATGCGGTTGGAGAAACCCCACTCGTTATCGTACCAGGAGAGTACGCGTACCAGACGGCCGTCCATGACCTTCGTCTGATCCAGGTGGAAAATCGACGAGCGGCTGTCGTGGTTGAAGTCGGTGGAGACGTTGGGTTCATCGGTCACGCCAAGGATACCTTTGAGCGGACCGCCGGCGGCCTTCGTGATGGCTGCATTGATCTCGTCCTTCGTCGTCTCGTTCCGGGCGATGAACTTGAAATCGACCACCGAGACGTTCGGGGTGGGAACGCGGATCGCCGTGCCATCCAGGCGGCCGTTGAGTTCGGGCAGAACCAGGCCGACGGCCTTGGCTGCGCCGGTCGATGTCGGAATCATCGAAAGCGCAGCTGCGCGCGCGCGATAGAGATCCTTGTGCATGGTGTCGAGGGTCGGCTGATCGCCGGTGTAGGAATGGATTGTCGTCATGAACCCCTTGTCAATGCCGACGAGGTCGTTCAGCACCTTGGCGACGGGCGCCAGGCAATTTGTCGTGCACGATGCGTTCGACACCACGAGATGATCCTTCGTCAGCTTGTCGTGGTTGACGCCGTAGACGACCGTCAGATCGGCGCCGTCGGCGGGGGCCGACACGAGCACGCGCTTGGCGCCGGCGGCGAGATGCGTCGATGCCTTGTCTTTGGACGTGAAGATTCCCGTGCATTCCATCGCCACGTCGACGCCCATGGCGGCGTGAGGCAACTCCGCCGGGTTTTTGATCGCCGTAACCTTGATCGGGCCGGTGCCGACGTCGATCGTATCACCTGAAACTGTCACTTTGCCGGGAAAGCGGCCGTGGACGCTGTCGAAACGCAGCAGGTGAGCATTCGTTTCCACGGGGCCGAGATCGTTGATGGCGACGACCTGAATATCGGTCCGGCCGCTTTCGACGATGGCTCGCAACACGTTGCGGCCAATGCGTCCAAATCCGTTGATCGCGACCTTCACTGCCATCTCGTTCGTCCTTTCGACGTCTGGGGCCGTACCGGATTGCTCGAATCTTCGGGGGGCGCCGTGGATACGAAGGCTCAGAGCCTTGTTTTTCGGGCCGCATTAAGTGGAGGCCCCCCCTGGCTGTCAATGCGTCATGGGGATAGTTGAGGTGCAGAAATTCGACATTTGTGGCTTGTGTCGAGAATGGCGGCTCACGTTTGTTGCGCGGCACGTGCTTAAGACCTATGGTCAAAGACTGGAAACGGGGGGCCGCGGCCGAGGGCAACGCGCGCCGCACCTTCGAACATCGATTGGGTTAGCCGATGGTTCAACGTGCGCGAGAAGCGCGGGTGGGCGCGAAACGTGTCCCTTCGCGGAAGGAGCAGTCTTTATCGTCCGTCAACGTGCCCGATCCGGCGCAGCGGCTTCAGATGGTCGAAGCGGAGCGGGACAGACTGAAGGAGCGGCTTCAGGAAGCCGAGGCGCGCATCGCGGCGCTGGAAAAAGCGCGAACGCTGGTCGTCAATCGTATCGACTGGCTGATCGATACGCTCGACTCTGCGCTCGAGAAGAGAATGTAACGGGCGCAGGCCGGAGAATGGGCGTGAGGCCAAGCCTCACGCCCATTCTCGAACTTCACTTTTACATCAACACGCGCAGCAGACGGCGGCCGGCCAGCGAATTGAGTTCGTGGCAGTCGATGGTGCCGTCGTTGTCGGGGTTGGCGCGCTCGAAGCGATGCTTCACGAGCGCCAGGAACTCGTGCTTGTCGAGCGTGCGGTCGCGATCCGGATTAAAGCGGGCGAACGACAGAATGCCTACGCGGCCGCGCAATTCGGCGAGGTCGAGCGTGCCGTCATGATCGGGATCGAGGGTATGGAACAGACGGACAGCCGCGCGGCGCGCTTCGTGCCAGTCGATCGTGCCGTCGTGATCGGGGTTCAAAGCGGAGAGTTCCGCCTTGCAGTCGCCGCGATGGCCGGCCGACGCAGGGGCGACGATGGCCGACGCGGCGATGGCGACACCGGCCAGTAGGGATGAAAGGGTCATTCTCATTTTGTAAAACCTTCCGTTGCTCATGTCGTTAGGTGTGTCTGTTGCGACGGCGACTGAATACTCCCTCTGGCACTCCCGTCCAATCAAGTCCCAGTGCGGCAAACTGGCGAAGGTGCCTAACCTCCGGTGTGGGGCTCGATTTTTGCGCATGAGACGCCTAGAATGAGCTGGCTGCGGGGTTCGTCAGGAACACATGAATCTCCAGGGCCTATAAGATCTGCCAGGGAGCTGTCCCTGTCCGGAGCCGTGGTTCCGGGCACATGGCGCCCACCTTACTTTTGTAGGGACCCGGCGAGATCGACCGTTCCAACGGCCACCGCGGCACTAATTTTCCCTGTCTGCCTTCAATGCCCGAGGACGTTCCGTTGACCGATGCGCCGCCCGACTCCGGGACGATAAAGTCGGAAAAGAAGGCGCTTCGGGGCGTCATGAAGACGGTCCGCGCCCAGGCGATCGCGGCGCACGGCGGTACGGCAGCTGAGCGACTGGCCGGACATGGGATCGGCTTTGCAGGACGCCAGCCACCCGCCTGGATTTCCGGTTTTCTGCCGATCGGAGAGGAACTCGATCCCACGCCGCTGATGCTGCGGCTCGCCGGTCTCGGCTACGGCTTGTGCCTGCCCGTCATGGAAGCCAAGGGCAAGCCGCTTCTCTTCCGGGCGTGGTCGCCGGGCGATCCCCTGGAGGAAGTGACGTGGGGCATCCGTGAACCGGGGCCCTCCGCACCTCAGGTCGAACCGGATGTTCTCCTCAGTCCGCTTCTTGCGTTCGACCGGGCCGGCTATCGACTGGGATACGGGGGAGGCTTCTACGACCGGACGCTGTCGCGACTGCGATCCCTGAAGCCTGTCGTCGCAATCGGGCTGGCCCTGGACGAGCAAATGGTCGACGCGGTGCCCCATGCCGATTATGACGAACGGCTGGATTGGGTCCTGACACCGTCGGGGCCCCTGCGGTGCGGATCGTGAATGCGGCTTCTCTTCATTGGTGACATCGTCGGCCGGTCCGGCCGAAAGGTCGTGGCGGAGTGGCTGCCGCGGCTGCGTGAGCGCTGGGCCCTCGATTGTGTGGTCATCAACGCCGAAAACGCCGCCGGGGGGTTCGGCATCACCGAAAGCATCCTGGAGGATCTGATCGACGCAGGAGCGGATGCCGTGACGCTCGGCAACCATGCCTTCGACCAGAAAGACGCCCTGGTCTTCATCAACCGGCAGCCGCGGCTGGTGCGTCCCATCAATTTTCCCAAGGGCACGCCGGGGCGCGGCGCGGCGCTCGTCCGATTGAAAAACGGCGCCGACGTTCTGGTCGTCAACGCGATGGGCCGGGTTTTCATGACAGAACTCGATTGCCCGTTCCGCGCGATCGACAACGAACTCACCGCCTGTCAGCTGAAGCAAGGAGCCGATGCGATCCTGATCGATTTCCATGCCGAGGCGACCAGCGAGAAACAGGCGCTGGGGCTTTTCGTCGATGGACGGGCAAGCGTCGTGGTGGGTACTCACACGCACACGCCTACTGCGGATGAGCGCGTGTTGCCGTCGGGCACGGCCTACATGTCCGATGCCGGAATGACGGGCGACTACAATTCGGTTCTCGGGATGGACAGCGAAGAGCCGCTCAATCGCTTTCTCACGCGCATTCCCCGCGAACGCTTCGAGCCATCGAATGGCGCAGGGACGCTATCGGGTTTGGCGGTCGAGATCGACGACAGGACTGGACTGGCGGTCTGGGCGCGCGGGGTCCGGCTCGGGGGAGCGCTGCAGCCGTCGGCTCCGCTCCCGTGGGAAGCGGATGCCACCGCCTGAAAACGATGGCGGCTCGGTGCTCCTTTGGAGCTGACCGAGCCGCTCTGGTCGGGCGAGAGATTTTACGTCTTGGCTTCGAGCATCGAGATGAAGAGCGGGCCTCCTCATCGGGATGGGGCAGGTCGAACAGACCCGCCGTGGGGTGCGACTGCCTGCTGGGCAGCTCCGGCAGTCACCGGTGGGAAGGTGCGAATCACCTTCTGAGGCCATAGTCTTGGCGGCAATGGTTAACAAATGGTTAACGCGTCACGGCCCCGCCGGGCTTGACCGGCGCCGCCGGGTCGCTCGATAACGCCCTCTCTCCGCAACGCCCAAGATCGACGGGACCCGCCATGGCCGGCCATTCAGCTTTCAAGAACATCATGCACAAGAAGGGCCGGGCCGATGCCGCCCGCTCCAAGATGTTCGCCAAGCTGTCGCGTGAAATCACCGTTGCCGCCAAGCTTGGCAGTCCGGACCCCGCCATGAACCCGCGCCTGCGTCTCGCCATCCAGGACGCGCGTGCGGAAAACATGCCGAAGGACAACATCGAGCGCGCCATCAAAAAGGCCGCCGGCAACGAAACGGAGAACTACGAGAACGTTCGTTACGAGGGCTATGCGCCGGGCGGTGTCGCCGTGATCGTGGAAGCCTTGACCGACAATCGGAATCGTACGGGCGGTGTGGTCCGCTCCGTCTTCACCAAGTACGGCGGTAATCTGGGGTCAACAGGATCGGTGAGCCACATGTTCCAGCACGTGGGCGAGATCACGTACAAGCCTGCGGCGGGCACGGCCGATGCGGTCCTCGAAGCGGCCATCGAGTGTGGTGCGGACGATGTGCAGTCGGATGATAACGGCCATCTCATCACCTGCGCCTTCGATACGCTCGGAACGGTCGCAGGTGCGCTGGAAGAGAAGCTGGGGCAGCCGCAAAGCGTCAAATCGGTCTGGAAGCCGTCGCTCACGACTCCGGTGGAGGAAGACGCGGCGCAATCGATCATGAAAATGATTGCGGCCCTGGAAGACGACGACGACGTTCAGAACGTTTTCGCGAACTTCGAAATCTCCGATGAAATCATGAAGCGGCTCACCGCGGCCTGAACGCGACAGCCGCGAATCAAAGGCCGTGATATGCGTGCCATTCATGAGCGGCACGACAACACGCATTCTCGGACTGGACCCCGGACTGAGACGCACGGGCTGGGGTATCATCGAAAGCGACGGCGTGCGCCTCACGTACGTCGCATCGGGGGTGATCACCTCCGACGGCGACGACGATCTGGCTTACCGGCTTGCCGAACTCTATCGGGGCATCGCCGGGGTTATCGCCACGCATAACCCTGTCGAGGTCGCGGTGGAAGAAACCTTTGTGAACGATAACCCGCGCTCGACGCTGAAGCTTGGGCAGGCCCGGGGGATGGCTCTGCTGGCGCCTGCCATGAAGGGCCTGCTGGTGGCCGAATACACACCCAACCTCATCAAGAAGAGCGTCGTGGGCGCGGGGCACGCCGAAAAACACCAGATCCAGGCGATGATCGGTTTTCTCTTGCCGCGCGCCAAGTTCGACAACGCCGACGAGGCAGACGCCTTGGCCATCGCGATCTGCCATGCGAGCCACCGTGCCGCGCGGGCGCTAGTCAAGCGCGTCGCTAGGGAGGCCGCCCGATGATTGGGAAGCTGAGAGGGATCGTGGACGCGATTGGAGAATCGCACGCCATCATCGATGTGAATGGTGTGGGCTACGAGGTGCAGCTGTCGGTGCGGACGCTGCGTAATCTCCGGCTTCAGGAAACGGCGAGCCTGACCATCGATACGCACGTCCGGGAGGACGCCATACGCCTTTATGGGTTCACGAGCGAAATCGAGCGCAGCTGGTTCCGGACGCTGCAGACGGTTCAGGGCGTCGGGTCGAAGGTGGCGCTGGGCGTGCTCGGCGTGCTGTCGACAAACGATCTTGCAAACGCGATCGCACTGCAGAACTGGGCTGCTGTGGAGCAGGCGCCCGGCGTGGGAAAAAAACTCGCGCAGCGGATCGTGGCGGAGCTGAAAGACAAGGCCCCGGCGCTTTCCGTTGCGGGGCTCGACGTGGTCGCTGCCGCAAAGGGGACACCTGCGGGGGCCGACGTCTCCGGGGAAGGTCTGGCGGCGGCGGAGGCCATCTCGGCCCTCACCAACCTCGGCTATAATCCGGGACAGGCGTCGGCGGCGGTCGCCGCCGCGCTGAAAGAACTCGGCGCCGGGGCCGATACCGCGCACCTGATCCGTCGCGGACTTAAGGAACTCTCGCGCTGACCCCAGCCAGGACCCCCATGCGTATTGCTGCCGCACTCATCGGTTTGGGCTGGATCGGGGCTGTGCTTTGGTACGGGTGGACGACGCTCCCGCATCTGCCACTCGATGTCAGCGCGAGCGATCCTGCGACGGCCGCCGCGCTTCAGTCCGCGCAATTGTGGCACGTACTGGTTTATGCGGCGGTGGCGTTGCTGCCGGCAGGAGCGTTGTTTTGGCTCGGCGGCCGGTTCGGGTCATCTGATTAAGTCTCTGTTAATCAAAAATGCTGAGCAGTTCCTTAACGCCTTGCCAACGATTATGGCGTGCGGGGCGGAGTGTGCCTCGCTGTCTTGCGAACTGCGTGGAGGCTTTTTTCCATGACCCTCGGGTTTGTTGCGCTGCCGGGAATTGGGCCACAGCAAAGTGACTTGGACTCGCTCGAAAACAGCGAGCGCCGCGTTGCTCGCCGAAAGGCAGCCGGGACCAGCGCCGTCATCATGAGCCCCGCGGTGAGCGTGCCGATTTCGTGTCTCGTCAGGGACTATTCTCCGACCGGCGCGCGCCTGGAAAT
>JBLMYE010000084.1:0-4016 GCA_050258115.1 Deltaproteobacteria bacterium
CCCTGGCGCAACGCCGCCGCCCGCCATGCAAACAAGGCCAAACCGCCGCCGGTGAAGAACATCATGATCGTCAGAATGACGATGCCGCGATCGGGATCGACCGCAAAGGCATGCACAGAGGTCAAGACGCCCGAGCGGACAAGGAACGTCCCCATAAGCGATAGCGAGAACGTCAGAATGGCGAGCAGGATCGTCCAAACCTTAAGCGCATCCCGTTTCTCCATGACCAATGCCGAGTGCAGAAGCGCCGTACCCGCAAGCCACGGCATAAACGACGCGTTCTCGACCGGATCCCAGAACCACCAACCGCCCCAGCCAAGCTCGTAATAGGCCCACCACGATCCCATCGCGATGCCGAGCGTCAGGCACATCCACGCAGCCAGCGTCCAGGGCCGCACCCAGCGCGCCCACGCCGCATCGATGCGGCCTTCAATGAGGGCGGCAATGGCGAAGGAGAAGGCCATCGAGAACCCGACATAACCCGCGTAGAGGAACGGCGGATGGAACGCGAGCGCGGGATCCTGCAGGATAGGGTTGAGGCCGCGTCCCTCGAACGGCGCCGGGTTGACGCGCTCGAACGGATTGGACGTGAAGAGGATGAAAAGAAGGAAAGCAACGGCGATGGAGGCTTGAACGCCGAGAACGTTGGCGCGGAGTGTAGCCGGAAGGTTGCGTCCGAAGAGAGCGACCGCCGCTCCGAATAGTGCGAGGATGAGGACCCAAAGAAGCATCGAACCTTCATGGTTCCCCCACACTCCCGAGATCCGGTAGAGCAGCGGCTTGTCCGAATGCGAATTGTCCGCGACGTTGAGAACGGAAAAGTCCGACGTCACGAAGGCATGCATCAACGCCAGAAACGAAATGCCGAGAAGCGCAAGCTGAACGACGGCCGCGCCGTCGCCCATGGCCATCGCCGGTCCGTCGCGCCGATGAGCGCCCCACATGGGAACGACCATCTGCACCGTTGCCACGACGAGGGCGAGGATCAACGCGAAGTGTCCGATCTCGGCAATCATCTGTCACTCCTCACGATACGGCCTGTTCAGTTGGCCGCGCCAGCGGGATGCTCGGCGCCGGGGCCAAGTTTCACGCCTTTTTCCTGCAGCGCCTTTGCGACTTCCGGCGGCATGTAATTCTCGTCGTGCTTGGCCAGAACCGTATCAGCCACGAACACGCCATCTGGCCCGAGCCTGCCCTCCGTCACCACGCCTTGGCCTTCGCGAAAAAGATCCGGCAGGATGCCCGTATACGTGACATCGACCTTGGCCAGTGTATCGGTCACCGCAAATCCGACCGTCGTGCCTTGCCCTCTCTTCACCGACCCCTCGGCCACCAGTCCGCCGAGTCGGAACCGCTGGCCAGCGGTGATCTTGTTTGCCGCCACGTCGCTTGGCGTGTGGAAGAATACGATATTCTCGCGGAATGCGAACATGACGAGCAGTGCTGCAAGCGACAGGATCGCAACGCCCGAGCCGATCAGCACACCACGCTTCTGCTTTCGAGTCATTTTGGTTCACTGCCCTTCAAGGCCGCTGCGATTCCAAGTTCTGCGGCCGCCCGGTTGATCTCATCCAGCAAACTGTCTTTGCCCGCGAGAGCCTTGCGGGCGTCTTGCAGCGCCTTCACTGCATCGTCGTTGCGCCCGAGCACCTTGTAGGACCGCATGAGCTGAACCCAGCCTGCAGGATCGTTACCGTCCGTCTGAAGCCTGCTGGCGAGCCGCGCGACCATCCCCTCGATCATCGCCTGTTGATCCGCAGGCTGCGGCGGACGGATTTGCGTCGCTTCAGCGGTATCCTGGCCAGGTTCGATCTTCTCTCCCCGTGCCAACCGTTCTACGGCCGCAATCCGCACTTCGACCGCCGATGTCATCGCGGGCGTCATCTGCGGCGCCGACAGCAGAGCACGGTATTCCGCGAGCGCCTCGTTGAAGCGACCGTCCTGTTCTTTGGCCAACGCGAGCCACATCCGGGCATCCAGCCGGCCAGGCTCCAGCGCCAGCAATCGTTCCGCGGCGATCTTGGCGTTTGCATTCACGATCCCGTTGTTGGCGAGGATCTCCGCCTGCGCAAACCCTGCAAGACGCTTCGGCGTCTCGCCCAGAAGCCGGTTGGCATTGGCGAAGGCTTCCGCCGCCTTTCCGTAGCGTTCCAGGCGCAGATAGATCGGCGCGATCACATCCCAGCCATTACCGTCCTCCGGCGCCGCCCGCAGCCGATCCTCCACGCGGGCGATCATTGCCTCCACGCCGTCGCGGGCCGCGCTGACTTCGCTACGGCCCGCATGCGGCACATCCGGCAGGCCCGGCGAACCCAGCGCAACATAGAGCGCAAGTGCCGCCACCGGTATCGATACCGCGGCTGCCACGGCCAGCCGTGCCGAACCGCGCGAGCCCTCCGTGTCTGCTTTTGCGCTAGCGGCAGCACGAGCCAGAAGCCGCCGCCCTACTTCCGCGCGGGCCGACTCCGCCTCGGTAACGGTCAGCAGACCTTTCGCCAGGTCTGCATCGATTTGCGAAAGTTGATCCGCGTAGACGAACACGTCGGCATCCGCATCGAGGCCGTCAGCCGGCGCACGACGGTACCACCAGAGGAGCGTCCCAACGACCCCTGCGGTCAACACCGAGAAAACAAACCAGAGAAGCATGTCTGAACCAAGGGGCCGCGACGTACCGCTGGAATAGGTGCAGCCCCTCCGGGTGACAAGGGCGAAACCTGCCTTAGCCCTTCTGTCGCGGGCGCCGGCAGGTCGACGAGCCGGCCTCGCCGCAGTTGCTATCATGAAAAACCGCCGGAACTTGGGAGTTCCGGCGGCGTACATTCGCAGAGACGGGTGGTCCCGGTCAGGTAACGTTGGTCCACGTTCCGTCAGGATTCCGGCAAGCGGTCCCGTTCATGCTTTGCGGACGGCCGTCGATAAAGATCTTGTGGGTGTAGTCACGGCAGTCGACCCCGGCCCGCTTGTAGGGACGGCTCGGCACGACCTCACCGTAGCGGCCGTTATCGGGGTTGCGCCACTGTTTGGCGACACCCGACTGTCCACGCTCCAGGGCATCGAACTCGGCCTGCTGAGCCAGCATGCGGTCCTGCTCGTCCATGCTGCGGCCGATCTCGCTGCCCACGACACCGCCTATGACGGCGCCGATCGCAGTCGCAGCGACACGGCCCGACCCTTTACCCACCTGATTTCCAAGGATACCGCCCGCCAACGCACCCACGGCGAGGCCGGTGTCAGCTTTGTTTGGGCCTTCACCGCTGCAGCCTGCCAGAAAAACCGGCGACAATATCGACGCTAGGAAGCGCGATGCGCGCATCACTGAACCCCTCCGTTGGCGCTGCAAGTGCATCCGCGAGGCGGGAACGCGCCGCCCCCACGCCCGACACGTCACAGCTCAATAGCCAGGATTACCATCTCGATTCGGGCGAAAGTTCGACCCCAGTTCCCCGGTTATCAAGAATATTCTCAGCCGGCGGAAGGCAACTCCAGCCGCGCCTCCAGGCCCCCGAGCGGGCTCTCTCCGAGATGGAGGCGGCCCCGGTACTGCTGCGCCAGATCCGTCACGATCGACAACCCGAGGCCCGAGCCCGGCTTGGTTTCGTCGAGCCGCAACCCGCGCTGGCCGAGTTTGGCCCTTTGATCCGGCGGCAGGCCCGGACCGTCGTCCCCGACCGTCAGCACGAGGCGGCGGGCAGTCCCGCCGTCCCGCGCAGGCTGGACCTCGGCCGCCAGCGCAACCCGGGTCCTGGCCCACTTGCAGGCATTGTCGAGAAGGTTACCGACCATTTCTTCCAGGTCCTGCCGTTCCCCCTGGAATTTTACCCCCGGCGGGCATTGCAGGTCGATGCGGACGTCCCGCTCACGATAGATCCGCTCGAGCGCCCGCACGATTGGCTCCAGCACCGGCTGGACCTCCGTCGCGCGCCCCATAACTCCCACACGGGCCGCCATGCGCGCCCGGTCCAGATAAAGCGTAATCTGGTCGCGCATGATGTTGGCCTGTTCTGCGACCTTCACCC
>JBLMYE010000085.1:0-13050 GCA_050258115.1 Deltaproteobacteria bacterium
CGTCTATATCGAACGTCACCTCCACCTGTGGAACGCCGCGCGGTGCCGGCGGGATGCCGACGAGATCGAACTGACCGAGCAGCTTGTTGTCGGCGGCCATCTCGCGCTCGCCCTGGCTGACGCGGATGGTGACCGCCGTCTGCCCATCCTCGGCCGTGGAGAACACCTGGCTCTTCTTCGTCGGAATGGTCGTGTTGCGCTCGATGAGCCGCGTGAACACGCCACCGAGCGTTTCGATGCCGAGCGACAGCGGCGTAACGTCGAGCAGCAGGACGTCCTTGACTTCGCCCTTCAGCACGCCCGCCTGAATTGCGGCGCCGACGGCGACGACCTCGTCCGGATTGACGCCCTTGTGCGGCTCCTTCCCGAACAGTTCCTTGACCGTCTGCTGAACCTTCGGCATGCGTGTCATGCCGCCGACGAGAACGACTTCGTCGATCTCGGCCGCTTTCAGTCCGGCATCCTTCAGAGCCTGCAGGCAGGGGCCCTTCGTCTTTTCGATCAGGTCGTCGACGAGGCTCTCGAGCTTGGCGCGGGTGAGCTTCATCGTCAGATGCTTCGGTCCGGTTGCATCCGCGGTGATGAAGGGCAGGTTGATTTCGGTCTGTGCCGACGACGACAGCTCGATCTTTGCTTTTTCGGCCGCCTCCTTGAGACGCTGCAAGGCGAGCTTGTCGCTGCGCAGGTCGATGCCGTTCGACTTCTTGAACTCGTCTGCCAGATACGAGACGAGCTTCATGTCGAAGTCTTCGCCGCCCAGGAACGTATCGCCGTTGGTGGATTTGACCTCGAACACGCCGTCACCGATCTCCAGGATCGAAATGTCGAACGTTCCGCCGCCGAGGTCGTAGACCGCGATCGTCTGGGCTTCCTTCTTCTTGTCGAGCCCGTAAGCAAGCGCGGCCGCGGTCGGCTCGTTGATGATGCGCAAAACTTCCAGGCCCGCGATCTTGCCGGCATCCTTGGTGGCCTGGCGCTGGGCGTCGTTGAAGTACGCCGGCACGGTGATAACCGCCTGCGTGACCGTCTCGCCAAGTTTGGCTTCGGCGGTTTCCTTCATCTTCTGCAGAATGAAGGCAGAGATCTGTTGCGGCGAATAATCCTTGCCCTCGACTTCAACCCAGGCGTCGCCGTTCGGACCCTTAACGATCTTGTAGGGAACGAGCTTCTTGTCCTTCTCCACCATCGGTTCGTCGAAACGGCGGCCGATGAGGCGCTTGATGGCAAACAGGGTTCCGGTCGGGTTGGTAACTGCCTGACGCTTGGCGGGGAGGCCGACGAGGCGCTCACCGTCATCCGTGAAGGCGACGATGGAGGGCGTGGTGTTGGCGCCCTCGGCATTCTCCAGAACGCGCGGCTTTCCGCCTTCCATGACGGCAACGCACGAGTTCGTGGTGCCGAGGTCGATGCCGATCACTTTAGCCATTTTGGACTTCCTTCAAGTTGTGGCGAACCGCCAGGACCCTTGTCATGGCATCCGAGGCTTCCCCGCGCCCGTTGTAGAGGGGCGGGGCCGCTGCGGTCCCCAGGGAGTTAATGGGACGAGGTATCGACCCTATATAGGGTGCTTTTAGAGGGGTGCAACGGGAGCGGGTCACGCTGGCGTGACTATAATCTGCCGCGCATGGTCGCGCACCGGGGCCAGGATCAGAGGGTTCAGTTGGCAAGTCGTAAACAAATCGAGATGACATTGACCGATGACCTTCCTCCGGGTTTCAGCCTGTTTCGCGGGGCGCTTTCGCCGGCCAGCCAGCGGACGCTGTTGGCCGACGTCCAGAATGTGATGTTATCCGCTCCGCTGTTTCAGCCGCGCATGCCCCGGACGGGCAAGCCGTTCTCTGTGAAGATGACGAATTGCGGTCCGCTTGGCTGGGTCTCCGACAAAGACCGCGGCTACCGGTATCAGCCAAGGCATCCGGAGACCGCGTTGCCCTGGCCGCCCATGCCAGACCAGCTGCTCGAACTCTGGCGGACCCACGCAAACGCCTCGGGCTTACCCGAGGCTTGTCTGATCAACATTTATCCGGCGGGTGCAAGGATGGGCTCGCATCGCGACATGGACGAAAAAGAACCCCGGGCGCCGGTTCTCTCCGTCTCGCTGGGCGACGATGCCGTTTTTCATGTCGGCGGGCTGAAGCGGTCCGATCCCAAAATCCGCGTTGTCCTTCGATCGGGCGACGTCTGCCTCCTCGGCGGCCCATCCCGGTTCGCCTACCATGGAATCGACCGGATCCTGCCCGGCACGTCCACGCTGGTTCCGGGTGGCGGGCGCATCAATCTCACGCTCCGGCGCGTGACAGCCTTCTCCCGAGCCGAGGCCCTAGCTGCACCAGAAGAACGCTTGCCGTCATCAGTGCGGCGCCGGTCCATGCAATCGAGCTGAGGCGCTCATCGAGCAGAATTGAGCCTGCCGCTGCCGCAAACAGGCTTTCGGCCGAAAGCAGAACGGCCGCTTCCTGCGGAGTGGTATGCCGCATGGCGATGATGAAGATGGTGAAGGTGAAAGCCGTCGAGACCAGACCCACGAAAAGAATGGGGATGGCGGCGGCCTGCAGCGCGCCGGGCGAGGGGTGCTCCAGAACAACTGCGGCACCGGTAGATAACGCGGCCACCGTGGCGAACTGCACGACGGTGAAAGTCAACGGCCGTCCGAGCCGGCTCGCCATTGCGGAAAGAACGCAATGGGTTGCCCAGAAGAGCGACCCGGCGATGATCAGATAGTCTCCGGTTCCCAATCCACCCAGCATGCCGCCTCCCAAGAGCCACGTCCCGGCGAACGAGAGCCCGATCGCCGGCCAGACCATTCGAGGCGGTCTGCTTCGAATCAGGATCCAGCCGACGAGCGGCGTGAACACGACGTAGAGCGACGTGAGAAAACCGGTATTCGTGACCGAGGCCGTGGTGAGCCCCTTTTGCTGGAGAAACGCGGCGGCGAGAAAAGCCAGCCCGCACAGGAACGCCAAGCGGGCAAGGCCCGGCGCCATCCCTTCGGTCCCGCCCTGGCGGCTGTCCAGCCGGATCAGCGGCGCCAGGGCCAGAACAGCGAGCCAGGAGCGGCCGGCGATAAAGGTCCACGGCCCGATGTGAGACATGGCCTCCTTCTGAAAGAAGAAGGCCACGCCCCATAGCGCGGCAGCGAACAGGAGCAGCAGGTCGGCCTGGATGCGGGTCATCCGGCGTGCATGTAGCAGAGAGCTGGGCAGCAGCGAGCCTTTTACTCGCTGTTCGAGGGGTCTTCGTCGGGATTGTAGGGCGCCGGCCCGTTTCCGGCATCGGCCTTGCCGGGACGGGGCCCCCCGCGCGCGACCACGACCGTTGCCGCCCGGATGACGCGTTCGTCGATGACGTAACCGGCCTGATAGACTTGTAGGATCGTGCCACTGGGGACATCCGCACGATCCACTTGCATCACGGCCTGATGCAGGTGCGGATTGAGGATCTCCCCTTCCGGCCAGATCCGCTTGACGCCGTGCTTCTCAAGCACTGCCTTCAGCTGCCCGTCGATCATGTT
Organism: Deltaproteobacteria bacterium; assembly: GCA_050258115.1. Taxonomy (GTDB): domain Bacteria; phylum Pseudomonadota; class Alphaproteobacteria; order Rhizobiales; family Hyphomicrobiaceae; genus JAGVSR01. The sequence continues at coordinate 3,512 of JBLMYE010000085.1, forward strand.
CACCCCTTCGACGAGGCTGGCAAGCGCCGGATCGGCCTCTGCGGCGCCCGCCGGAACAGCTTGCATCGCCCGCTCGAAGTTGTCGGTGACGCCGATGATGTCCACCGCAAACTTGGAAATGGCGAATTTCGCGGTCTCCTGCTTTTCCCGATCGGTCCGCTTGCGCAGGTTGTCCATGTCCGCGACCAGCCGCAACACCTCTTGCGATTTGGCCTCAAGGTCGGCTTGCAGAGCGACGATGATCGCCTTGAGCTGATCGCCACCGGGCTGTGGAGCGCCGGCTTCCGGCGAGGCAGCCTGAGCGCTGCCAGGTCCGGGCTGCCGGGGCGCGTTCAAATCGGGCGGTGTGTCTGGATCGGACATGGTGCGGCTCGATCGCTCTCTCAAGAAAAGGTTTTCGGCTTTTAGGTCGGGGGTATCGGCTGACGGCTTTGAAAAATCAAGAGATCAGCCGAGAAATGATCTTCGCGGTGTAGTCGACCATGGGAATGATGCGGGCATAGTTCAGCCTCGTCGGTCCTATGACGCCGAGCACGCCCACGACCTTGCGCGAGTGGTTGTGAAACGGAGCCACGACAAGTGACGAGCCGGACATGGAGAACAGTTTGTTTTCCGATCCGATGAATATGCGCACACCCTCGCCGCCTTCGGCAAGTCCGAGAATCTGCGAAAGTTCCTTCTTCGATTCCAGATCGTCGAAGAGCTGGCGGATACGTTCCAGGTCTTCGATTGCGGTAAGGTCTTTGAGCAGATTGGACTGCCCCCTAACGATCAGGCTCTGGCGGTCGTCGAGCGCGCCCGACCACTCTGCGAGGCCGGCTTGCACGACCTTTTGCGTCAGCACGTCGAGTTCGGCTCTCGCTGTCGCGAGCTCCGCCTCTACCCGCCGTCGCGCTTCCGTTATCGTGAGGCCGCGGATGTGGGCGTTGAGATAGTTGGCGGCTTCTATCAGGGCCGTGGGGGAGAGCCCGGGCGGCAATTGAATGATGCGGTTTTCGACGTCGCCGTCTTCGCTGACGAGGATTGCCAGCGCCTTTGTTGGTTCGAGCGGCACGAACTCCACCTGCTTCAGGCGCGCGATCTGCTTCTCCGCGAGGACGACCCCGGCGCAGTGTGACAGTCCCGAGATCATTTCCCCCGCTTCGCCGAGCACTTTGTCGAGCGATGTGGATCGGCTGGCTGCGATCTGAGCCTCGATCTTTTTGCGTTCGTCCTCGCTAAGTGCCCCGGTCTCCAGAAGGCCGTCCACGAACATGCGTAGACCGGTCTGCGTCGGCAGACGCCCGGCAGACGTGTGCGGCGCATAGATGAGGCCAAGTTCTTCCAGATCGGCCATCACGTTCCGGATCGAAGCGGGAGACAAATGAAGGGGCAGGACGCGCGACAGATTGCGGGACCCGACGGGATCGCCGGTGGAGAGATAGCTCTCCACGATCTGACGCAGGATGGTTCGCGAACGGTCGTTCAGCTTTAAGATGTCGGACATTCGGTTTACTTGGGCTCTGACCGGGCCGGCCGCCCGTCTCCTCCGGAATGTAGGAAGGGCAGGGTATGCCCGTCAAACCCGGTGCGCCCGGTGGCTCGTCCGGGGCCCGCTCCGCGCCGGTTGCGCCCGCCAGTGGCGCGGACTAGGGTCGCGCCGGATTCCACCCCTAGCGAAGGTTAAGCTCCCAATGCGACCCTCCAAACGCCAACCCGCCGAGCTCCGCCGCGTCTCCATCGAGCGCGCGGTCTCGATGCACGCGGAGGGCTCCTGCCTCATCAAATTCGGCAACACACACGTTCTCTGCATGGCGAGCCTGGAAGAGCGCGTGCCGCCGTGGCTGAAGGGGCAGGGTCGCGGCTGGGTCACAGCGGAATATGCCATGCTGCCCCGCGCGACGTCCGAGCGCACGCGGCGCGAAGTGACCGCCGGCCATCCCTCCGGCCGGACCCAGGAGATCCAGCGTCTCATCGGCCGCGCGCTTCGCGCAGTGGTCGACCTCCAGAAGTTGGGCGAGCGGCAGATCACGGTCGACTGCGACGTCATTCAGGCCGACGGCGGCACCCGTACGGCCGCCATCACCGGAGCCTGGGTCGCGCTCTACGATTGCATCCAGTGGATGAAGGTGCGGGACATGGTGAAGGACGGCGTTCTTCGCGATCATGTCGCCGCTGTTTCGTGTGGTCTTTATCGCGGCACGCCTGTGCTCGACCTCGACTATGCCGAAGATTCGACAGCCGACGCCGACAGCAACTTTGTGATGACCGGCTCCGGCGGCATCGTCGAAGTGCAGGGCACGGCTGAGACCACGGCCTTTTCGCAGGAAAGCTTTGACGGCCTGATGGCGCTCGCCCGCAAAGGCATCTCCGAACTGATCCAGCTCCAGAAGATCACGGTGGCCTGATCGCCGGGGCGCCAGTCGGCGGGAGGCCGGCCAGAACGGATGGAGCAGAGATGCGCACGCTGACCCGCGGAATGAATCTCGTCGTCGCCAGCCACAACAAGGGCAAGGTCTGGGAGATCGATCAGCTGATTGCGCCCTATGGACTTGCGGCCGTATCGGCGGGCAAACTCGGCCTGGAAGAGCCCGAAGAGACAGAGGCCACCTTCGAAGGCAATGCCCGGCTGAAGGCGATGGCGGCCGCTTCGGGGTCGGGTCTGCCCGCGCTCGCGGACGACTCGGGCCTCGAAGTCGAATGTCTGGGAGGCGCCCCCGGAATTTTTTCCGCGCGCTGGGCCGGCCCGCAAAAGGATTTCGGCATCGCCATGGAAAAGGTCGCGCACGAGATCACCTCTCGCCACGGTTGGACCTCTCCGGGACCGCGCGCCAACTTCGTTTCAGTTCTCTGTTTGGCTTGGCCCGACGGTGAAACGCAGACGTTCGAGGGCAAGGTTTTTGGTCGGCTGGTTTGGCCGCCGCGGGGCGGCAACGGTTTCGGCTATGACCCGATGTTCGTTCCCGACGGATACGATCAGACGTTCGGAGAAATGAACCCCCCTGGCAAGTACGCGATCTCGCATCGGACCAGGGCGTTCGATGCGTTCCGCAAGGCAGTCCTCGGCGATCTCTCCGCTCAACCGGTGATGCCCAACGCCGACCGCGATGCCGCCGGTCTGCATGCGGCCGCAGCGAACATCTCGACGCGGGATGAACTGAAGACGTTTGTTCGGCATTTGAGTGCCGACCTGGAACGGCGCGGTCAGCCTCGCGTCGATCTCGGCACGCTGATGGTCGCGCTTGAGGACTCCGTCGCGGAGGAGAGCACCGAGCCGCGGTGGCGCACGCTGGCGAAAGCACTCCTCGCCGCCACGGAGGCGAAACGGTCTTGAATACGGTCCCACAGCGGCCGCAGGACGGTTCCGCCATGTTCGGCGTCTATGTCCACTGGCCGTTCTGCGCCCAGAAGTGTCCCTATTGCGACTTCAACAGCCACGTTCGCTTCGCGGGATGGGACGAGCCCCGCTTTCTCGCGGCTTATCTCCGCGAACTTTCCGAGGTTAGGGAGCGGGTCGGCCCACAGACCGTACACTCCATTTTCTTCGGAGGAGGTACGCCTTCACTGATGCAGCCGTCGACCGTGGCGGCAATTCTTGACCACATTGCCGGCCAATGGAGCATCGTTCCCGGGGCAGAGATCACGCTCGAAGCCAATCCCAACAGTGTCGAAGCTGGCCGCTTCGCCGGATATCGTGCAGCCGGTGTGAACCGCGTGTCGATCGGTGTTCAATCGCTGCGTGACGATGAACTGAAACGGCTGGGTCGTCTGCACTCGGTCGCCGAAGCCAGGGCGGCCATTGAGATCGCTCAAGGCACGTTCGACCGCTTCTCCTTCGATCTGATTTATGCGCGTCCCGGTCAGACGCTTCCTGAATGGCGCCAGGAACTGTCCGAGGCGCTTGCCAGGGCGGGCGGGCACCTCTCCCTGTATCAGCTGACCATCGAACCCGACACGCCGTTTGCCGACCTCCACGCGCGCGGCAAACTCGTCGTTCCCGATCCCGACGCCGCTCTCGATCTTTTTGCCCTCACGCAGGAAATGACCTTGGCCAAGGGCCTTCATGCCTACGAAATCTCCAATCACGCCGTCCCGGGCGAGGAGAGCCGGCACAATCTTGTCTATTGGCGTTACGGGGCCTACGCCGGCGTCGGTCCGGGCGCTCACGGCCGTCTGGTTCTCAGGGACGGTAAGCGCCTCGCCACCGCCACTCAACGAAACCCCGAACGGTGGGTCGAATGCGTGGAGACGGCCGGGCACGGCTTTGTCGAAGAACAATGCCTCAGCCTCGAGGAGCAGGCCGACGAAATGCTGCTCATGGGCCTGCGGCTCGCCGAAGGCGTCGACTTGCAAACCATGGCGCGACGATTCGGCTTCGCTCCATCAGGTTCACAGATCGCCGAGCTGAAAAGTCTGCGACTTCTGGAAATCCGGGACGAGGAACCCGATCCCGACGTCATCCGAGCGTGCGTTGGACCGGGAATGCGTGCCATGGCGCCGGCGAACACCTATGCACCCCGGCCTGCCATCCGTGCTGCCGGCAGCGGCCGTTTTGTGCTCAACGAACTGGTCCGCCGCCTGTCGCTCAGCATGGAAGCGGTCCAGGCGCCGGCGAGCGATAGCCCTGCAACACTTCGCACGTAGACAGGCCGTGCCGCCGCAACTATGGACCGCGTCGATGATGAAACGGCTGTATGATTCGATAATGGGGCTGGCTGCGAGCGATCGCGCGCCGTCCGCTCTTTTCTGGGTCGCCTTCGTCGAAAGTTCGTTCTTTCCGATCCCGCCCGACGTGATGCTGATCCCGATGGTGATCGCGCAGCGTCTCAAGGCGTGGTGGTATGCAACGATCGCCACCATCGGCTCCGTGATCGGTGGTATTTTCGGTTACGCGATCGGCTATTTTGCATTCGAGAGCATCGGCAGACCCATCCTCGAATTTTACGGCAAGGCCGAGAGCTTTGGCGAGTTCACCCAGTGGTTCAACGAGTGGGGCGTCTGGATCCTCATCGCCAAGGGATGGACGCCGTTCCCCTACAAGGTGCTGACCATCACCGCCGGCGTGACCCACATGCCGTTTTTCGAGTTCATATTGGCAAGTATCGTCACGCGGGCCATGCGATTCTATCTGGTGGCCGGCCTGCTCTACTTCTTCGGTGAACCGATCCGGGATTTCATCGAGAAGCGCCTGACGCTGGTGACGACGGTCTTCGTGGTCCTGCTTGTCGGCGGGTTCATAGCGGTGAAGTATCTCTTCTAGAGCGATTAAGGCCAAGGTTGCAGCCATGCTGGAAACGATCCGCCCCGATCATGCCGACGCCTACCGTCTTGGAGGACTGGCTCTTCTTATCTCGAGCGGCATCATTCTGACGGCGCTTGGCTTTGAGTACATTGGCGGGTACCTACCCTGTCCGCTCTGTCTGATGCAGCGCTACGCCTTTTATGCCGGCATCCCGCTGACGTTCATCGCCATGGCGCTCGTCGCGGAACGGCCGCGTATCGCAGCGCTGATCTTCCTTGCCGTTGCCCTGGGCTTTCTGGCCAACGCCGGCCTCGCCGCCTACCACGCCGGAGTCGAGTGGCACTTCTGGCCGGGCCCCGATACGTGTGCCACGGCGCAGACCCTGCCCACGAACCCGGCCGAACTTCTGAAGGGCCTGGATAGCGCCCGGGTCGTCCGCTGCGACGAGGCTACGTGGCGCCTGTTCGGATTGTCGTTCGCAGGTTGGAACGTCCTCATATCGCTCGCGCTCTTTGCGATCACCTTGCAGGCGGCATCAGCAACCCGCATGCGTAATTAATTTATATTGAAAAAACAATAAGTTATGACGGAGTTATAAGTTCCTGGGCGAGCAAACGCAGCCTAGGGCGCGCCAGGAACTATTCATGAACAGACTGCAAGCGAATTTCCTTGGATAGGTCCCGTCTCCGCCATTTTTGCGCCGGAGTGTGGCGGTTAATTCACACCAAGCGCGGAACACAAATGGAACGCAACGCCCTTCGGGTGGTTCCAGAGTGCTCTCGAGCGGTGTGCAAGGAGTAGTCGCGTGATGGGGATTTTCGTTGCGTTCTCCCCCTCGTTTCCAAGGCAGGTCTTGTCGCGTTGTGTGCGTCCTGCCGGTGTTGTCGAGACGAGCCTGACGGATGTGCAGTGCCGGAGCGTGTATCCGCCAATTGGTCTTCGTAAGCGTCGCGTACCTGTTGCGTCCCCCGTTGCGTCTGCGTTGTGCACCCCCAAGAGCGTGCTGAAAGGCACTCTCCAAAATATGCGGCGAGCGGTCTGGCGTGAAAAGTCAAAGCGTCTGGCCAGACTGCTCCACCCTGTTGCGTAGTTTAGCGTTTTCAATCCGGTGATGCGTACATGCGCCGGCTGTTTCATTGGCGTCCTGTAGCGTGAGACGTGAGATGCAGTTGCCGGCGGTTATCGAGTGTTCGCGCGCGGCGCGTTTGGAAGCAGAGTGCGCGTTACAACCGGGTGCGTGGCGTCCTTTGTCCGAAGCTGTCGTTTCTGTGCTGCGTGAAGTTGAAGTCAAGTCCGTGGCCGAGGCGGGCGTAGAGCAGTGTCTGCCCAAAGCCGCGTGAAGCCCTCTGATGAATTTCGCGGACCAATTGTCCGCTACGGAACGGCAGGCGCATCGAGTGAAGGACCCGCAGTCCCCAACGGCACTGCATCACACGGTACTGCGTAGTGGTGCCATCACGCTCTTTGCGCCTGCCACCTCCCAGTAATGCGTCCGTCCAGCGTATCGTAACCCAGTATCCTAGGAGCACCCCCCATGGCTCACCTCGCGAGTCCCGATCACGTCAACTCGATCCAGTGGCAGCAGGCTCAGGGCATTGCCCGCCAGGCCTGTGCACGTTTCTTCCGCGACGGCGGAACGCCTGAAGATGCGCTGAGAGCATTCGGCGTGGCGAATGGCGAACGGTCCGGTCTCGACTGGAGCCGCGCGGTGGACGCCATTGCTCAGACGCTCTGCCACGCTCCGCAGCGCCGGGCTGCGTGAGGAGCCTGACACGATCGATCGCCATTTGACTTCGTCCTCATCCTCGAGGCTCCGGCGCGAAAGCTCGGAGCCTTTTTTGTGTGTCAGGACGGCACTGGTCCCCGCGAGCGGGACCGCAGCCTTGGCGGCAATTCTGAGGTGATGGGGCGGGGCGGTTCAAAGACGCATAGAAAAGCTTCTTTCCGCGTCGAGGGCGCCCGTGGCGTCGGACTACTCTTCCAGTTCGGTATCCCAATAGAGATAGTCCATCCAGCTCTCGTGAAGATAGTTGGGTGGAAAGAGCCGGCCGTTACGATGAAGCTCGAACACCGTAGGCCGGTAGGGCGCTTGAAAAGGCTTCATGCCCGCGGCGGCGAGTGTCTGGCTGCCTTTTTTGAGATTGCACGGCGCGCAGGCCGTCAGAACGTTTTCCCACCTCGTCATCCCGCCACGCGCCCGCGGAATGACGTGGTCGAAGGTGAGATCGTGCCTGTCGCCGCAGTATTGGCAGCTGAAACGATCGCGCAGAAAGACGTTGAATCGTGTGAAAGCCGGATAAAGTGCGGGTTTGACGTAGGTCTTGAGCGAGACGACGCTGGGAAGCCGGATTTCGAAATTGGGACTTCGAACGGTCGTTTCGTATTCGGAGACGATGTTGACGCGATCCAAAAAAACCGCCTTCACCGTCTCCTGCCAACTCCAGAGCGACAAGGGATAGTAGCTCAGGGGGCGGAAATCGGCGTTCAGAACCAGGGCCGGACACGAGTCCGGCAGGGCAGCATGAGCATTCACAAGCTTTGCTTCCAGTCGGTTCGCCGTTCGAATCAGAGTGTCAATCTGCCTCGACGCGCCGGATACTAACCGCGCATGTCAGCGATGTGAAGCCTTGCGTTCGGTTGACCGGTTTCACGCACAAGTTTCTACGATTCTTGGATTTTCTGTTTGCATCGATGCTTTATGAAGACACGGGCCGTCCCGGCGCCGGAGGCCGCCGCGCCGAGGCCGGGCAACCTGTGAGAGAACCATTCCATGACGTCGACCAATAACGCGAAGAAGGCCTCAGCCGGAAAGAAAAGTCCCGTCGGTCCGGCCAAGTCCGCCGCCCCGCAACCGATCGTTTCGACGGGCTACTGGCTTTTCAAGTCCGAGCCCGACGTCTTCTCTTGGGACATGCTCAAGGCCAAGGGCGCGGCGGGCGAGCCGTGGACGGGCGTTCGCAACTATCTCGCGCGCAACAACATGAAAGCCATGGCCGTGGGCGACCTGGGCTTCTTTTATCACTCGAACATCGGCAAGGAGATCGTCGGCATTTGCCGCGTCAGCGCTCCCGCCCATCCTGACCCTGAGGATGGCACCGGAATGTGGGAGTGTGTGGATGTGTCGGCCGTTACCGACTTGAAGAGCCCGGTGACTCTGGCCGACGTGAAGGCCAATCCCAGGCTGCAGAACATGAGCCTCGTCACGTCGATGCGCCTCTCCGTGCAGCCGGTGAGCGCGGAGGAATGGGCGGAGGTCTGCCGTATGGGAGGGCTCGATCCCAAGAAGCTCGAACGATGAGCGCGGGCCCGAAAGACCAATCCGATTACGCCCGCTTCATCACCACCAATACGAAGCTGTTGGCGCCGCCCCACGTCCCCGAGATCCGCCTCCATCTGGCCGAGGAATCCCTCCCGATCTGGCAGAAGACCGAAGAGGAACTGGGGCAAATGAACGTCCCCCCGCCGTTCTGGGCTTTCGCCTGGGCCGGAGGGCAGGCGCTCGCAAGGTACCTTCTCGATAATCCGGACGAGGTCGCGGGCAAGACGGTTCTCGACCTCGGAACGGGATCGGGCCTCACAGCCATTGCGGCGAAAAAGGCGGGCGCCGGATCCGTACTTGCGTCCGATATCGACCCACTGGCGCTCGCGTCGGTCCGTTTGAACGCCATCGCCAACGACGTTGCCGTCTCCACCACGGACCGCAACCTTCTTGACGTCCCGCCCGCGGAATTCGAGGTGCTTCTGGTGGGAGATCTCTTCTACGAGCGCGAATTGGCCGACCGCGTGTTGGCCTACCTCGTCGAAGCCGGCCGCAAGGGGACACGCATCCTCGTCGGCGACCCCAAGCGCAGTTACTTTCCCACGGATCGTTTCGACCGCGTCGCCGAGTATGAGGTGGCTGTGACCCGGGAACTCGAGGACGCTCTCGTCAAGCGAACCTCGGTCTGGGCTCTGATCCCTTTACCCGGTCCTGCAAAACAGGATTAACGGCGGCCGAGCGGATATTGCATCGCAAAATGCGACGTTCTGGTTCGTACCTTGTATCAGTTGTGCGCTGCCGTACGTGCACCCATAATGACTCCAAAAATAACACTCGGGAGGAGAAACGATGTCCGAGAAGGTGTACCCGGTCAAAGCAGACTGGGCCAAGAACGCTTGGATCGACGAAGCCAAGTATCAGGACCTTTACAAGCGCAGCGTTTCGGACCCGGAGGGGTTCTGGGGGGAAGCCGGCAAGCGGCTGGACTGGATCAAGCCCTACACGCGCGTGAAGAACACTTCCTTTGATCCCGGCAATGTATCGATCAAGTGGTTCGAG
>JBLMYE010000086.1:0-7565 GCA_050258115.1 Deltaproteobacteria bacterium
CTGTGTGGAACGGCTCGGCATTGTCCGATACCACCTTGTCGACGCTGCGCAAGGTGTTCGTTGCCGATTGGGTCAAGGTCTGCCCGGCGTTTGGAGCTGCGATCAGAAGCGGCGGAAGACCGTCCTTTGATGACGGCGCCGGAGCGTCGGGGCTGCCACCGTTCAGGACGACTACGGGAGCGCCCGTCAGTCCCTGGAAGTCCATTCCAACAGCGGTATCAGACCGGATCGGTGCAGAACGGTCCACGGCGAGCGTGGCCATCACGATATTCGGCTGCGTCTCATCCAGTTCGAGAGAGATAACCTCGCCGACCCGCATCCCGTTGAACAACACGTTCGAACCGACAAGAAGTCCCGAGACGGTGCCGTCAAAGCGGACACGGTAGGCGGTTCGCTGACCAAGCCCGCCCGCATTCTCAATCCAATAGACGAACGCGAACCCTGCCAGAACGACCGCGACCGTGAACAATCCGATCAGCGCATATCGTGCTCTCGTTTCCATAAATCGATCTCACTTGCCTGTCGTCACGAAACGACTGTTGAGAGCCGCTCCGCGGCGGCCGAGGAAGTAGGACTTCACCCAGGGGTGTGGCGACTGGACGATCTCTCCGACAGGCCCTGAGACCACCACCACCCCATCCGCCAGGACACCAACGCGGTCGCAGACGGTGTAAAGGCTCTGGAGATCGTGCGTGATCATGAAGACGGTCAATCCGAGAGTTTTCTGCAGTGTCTTGATCAGACTGTCGAACTCGCCGGCTGAGATCGGATCGAGACCCGACGTCGGCTCATCGAGAAAGACGAGTTCAGGATCAAGCGCGAGTGCCCGCGCCAGACCGACCCGCTTGATCATTCCGCCGGACAACTCTGATGGTAACTTGTCGTGGTCGCCCGGCTTGAGTCCCACCATGTCCAGCTTGATCCTCGCCATCTCGTCCATCATGCGCGGGGACAGGTCAAGGAACTCCCTCATGGGAAACTGAACGTTCTGAAGAACGCTCAAGGACGAGAATAATGCACCTTGCTGGAAGAGAATGCCCCATCTCCGCTCGATCGATCGCCGCTGGAGCTCCGTGGCGCCGGTCAGCCGGGTTCCCAGAACGTCGATCGTTCCTTCTCGTGACGGCAGCAGCCCGATGACCGTCCGGAGCAAGACCGATTTGCCGCTGCCGGAGCCCCCGACGAAGCCGAAGATTTCGCCGCGTTGAACATCCACGGACACGTGATCGAGGACGATGCGGTCGCCGAAGCCGACCACGAGATCTCTGATGCGTATTGCCGGCTCGCTGGTCATGGCTCACATATCGATCGATGCGAAGAACACGGCAAAAAGACCGTCGAGGACAATGACGAGAAAGATCGCCTTGACCACCGAGGACGTGGTCTGCAATCCGAGAGATTCTGCGCTGCCCCTGACCTGCATGCCTTGCGAACACGCAACAAGCCCGATCACCAGCGCCATGAAGGGGGCCTTGATCATCCCGACCTGGAAATGAGTTACGGAAATCGCTTCCCTCAATCTGGCGACGAATATCTCAGGGCTCATTCCGCCGTATAGCCAGGCGACCAATTCGCCGCCGTAGAGCGCCGACATGGAGCCCAGAAAAGTGAGGATTGGTAGCGCGATGACCAGTGCGACGACGCGCGGAAGAACGAGGACTTCGACGGGGTCGAGGCCCATTGTCTGCAGAGCATCGATTTCCTCACGCATTTTCATGGAGCCGAGTTCGGCCGTGTAGGAACTGCCCGACCGGCCGGCGACCATGATGGCGACGATGAGGACCCCTATCTCCCGCAGGACGAGGATTCCGACCATGTCGACGACGTACATGTCCGCGCCGAACTTCCGGAAATGGAAGATTCCCTGCTGAGCGATGATGCCGCCGATGAGAAACGTAATGAGAAGAATAATGGGAACGGCCTGCCAACCGACCCGGTCGAGATGGTGAACGGCAGACGTGAGCCGGAACCGGCTGGGATGAAGAAATGTGTTGAGGACCGCTGTGCAGAGCGTACCCAGCATCACGGCAAGCGCAACGAGGTCGTTCCATAGATCGGATACGGCGCGCCCGAGCGACTCCAACTGGTCGATCAACATGTTCGACTTCGGCCGCTTTGGCGGAGCAGCCGCGGTCGAGGAATTCAATACTTCATCGAACAGCGGTTGAAGATGAGAGGCAAGGTTGACAGCATGTGGGTGATCGGCCTTGCCCTCCGACGGATTCAGAAGCCGCACTAGAAGTAGCGCGCCATACGTATCCAGCGCCGTGACATCTTTTAGATCGAGAACGGCGATAGGTACCTCTCCGGCAGTTGTCGGCCTCGAATCGACGAGCTTCTCCAGGTGGTCGACATGCGCAACCGTCCAGCTGCCGCTGGCGCGAAGACCCGGCGCAAGAGTCGATCGCTCCAGCGCGAGCGCAGGCAAACCCATGTCCATAGAATTCACTGACATTCTATTTGTCTCTGCCCCGGCAGAACTCCGCGTGCGCTCTCTTGGCCGTTACCTTCTGAACTGGGAATCCGCCGCCGTCTGCCAATAGGCGAAGAAGGCCTGTTTAACGGCTTCAGTCAATGCGAGATATGACGCGACGGCCACGATCAGGAAGATGAAAAACGCTGCAGGAGGCGTGACGAAATGAAACCACCCGCCGATCGGCGTCAGCGGGATGATGAGCCCAACGAGGACCACGCCGATCGACAGCACGGCGAGTAGCGTGTTTGGTCTGCTCTGCCAGGGCCGCCGCCTGGTCCGGATTACGAAAATGACGAGAGATTGAGTGGCGAGCGACTCGATGAACCAGCCGGTCTGGAACAACGCCTCACTCGCACCGAACAGGGCTATCAGCGCATAGAACGTCACGAAGTCGAAAATAGAACTCACAGGTCCAAGGACCAGCATGAACTTCTCAATGAAGTTGAGATCCCAATGCGCGGGCTGCTGCAAGGTTTCCTCATCGACGTTGTCGAACGGAACCCCGACTTCCGACAGGTCATAGAGAAGATTGTTGAGCAGAACCTGTGTGGGAAGCATCGGCAGAAACGGCAGGAAGAGTGCGGCTCCCGCCATGGAGAACATGTTACCGAGATTGGAGCTACTGCCCATCAGAATGTACTTCGTGGCGTTCTCAACCGTTCGGCGCCCCTCGATGATACCGTCGTGCAGCACATCCAGGTCATGCGCGAGAAGCACCATGTCGGCGGCTTCCTTTGCAACGTCGGCGCCCGTATCGACGGAGATCCCGACATCGGCGGCATGAAGCGCCGAGGCGTCGTTGATCCCGTCTCCGAGAAAACCGACCGTCTGTCCGGACCGCTTCAGCGCCAGGAGAATGCGTTCCTTCTGCTGGGGTGTCACGCGGCAGAAAATATTGACATGAGGCAGTTGAGCACGCAGCGCGTCTTCACTGAGGCGGTCGAGGTCGTGTCCAGTGAGAAGTCCCGTGACCGGTACGCCGATGCTCTCGCAAATGTGCCGGCTGATCCGTTCGTTGTCCCCGGTAAGGATTTTCAAGGCGACCCCCGCGGCCTTGATCGCGTCGATCGACTTCGCGGCATCTGCTTTTGGCGGGTCAATGAATGTCAGGAAGCCCTCGAACGTCAGATCCGTCTCATCGTCGACGATCGCATCGGTTTTGGTGAACGGCATCGCGCGCGATGCGACCGCAAGCACGCGATACCCATTAGATCCGAACGTCTCGAATTCAGCGATCAGGCGATTGCGCATTTCTGCGTCGATATTGCACAATTCGCCGGCTGCTGACTTCGCATGCGTTGAAAACGCGATCACATCCTCGGGCGCCCCTTTGACAATGAGCAGGCGCTCGTCACCATGATCAAGGAGGACCGAGATCCGCCTTCGCTCGAAGTCGAACGGGACTTCGTCGACCTTCTTCCACGCTTCGACGTCGATAGACTCGTGTGCCAGAATCGCGTCGTCAAGCGGCGATTTCATGCCGGTCTCAAAAGCGCTATTGAGAAACGCCAACTCGAAAACCCGCCGGGATCGGCCATGCTGCGCGTCGACAAAATCGATGAGATCAATGCGCGACTCCGTCAGAGTGCCGGTCTTGTCCGTGCAGAGGATATCCATCGCGCCCAGATCGTGGATGGATGCAAGGCGCTTCACGATCACGCGACGATCCGCAAGGCGCCGCGCGCCTTTGGACAAGGTGACAGTCACGACCATCGGCAGGAGTTCCGGCGTCAGCCCGACAGCCAGAGCCAAGGCAAACAGCAGCGAGTCCAGCCAGGGTCTCTGAAAGATCACGTTGGCGGCCAGAACGAAGAGCACAAGAAAGATCGTGAACCGCAACATCAGCATTCCGAAGTTGCGAACCCCGGTCTCGAAGGCATCGGGTGGCCTCTGCGTGGCTAGTCCCTGGGCGAGGCTGCCGAGTTCCGTCGATCGGCCCGTGGCGACCACCAGCGCCGTGGCTAGGCCGCTAATGACCGATGTACCCATGAAAACGGTATTTGCAGCACCACTCGCCTGATCATCGGCGGGCGGCTTGTCGCCGGCGGCCTTGTCGACAGGATAGGATTCCCCCGTCAGGAGGGCCTGGTTGACGAACAGATCGTGTGACGTGATCAGGCGGCAGTCGGCTGGGACGACATCTCCGGCCTTCAGTCTGATGACGTCACCCGGAACGATCGTCTCCACCGGGACGCTCGTCTCTGAACCGTCCCTTATCGCGGTGGCGCGCAATCCGACCGAACGGCGCAATGCGTTGACGGCGTTCTCCGCCTGAAGCTGCTGGGCAACGTCCAGGGTGACACTGAGCAGTATGATGACGACGATGATGACAAAGCTTGCGGTCTCTCCGGTCCATGCCGACAGCCCGCTTGCAAACAGCAGAATGAGGACCAGCGGATTTGCGAAACGGTCGAGGATCTGTCGCCATAATGGCCGCCTTTTGGCGCCCATCGCATCGTTGGGTCCGAATGTCTTGAGACGGCGCGATGCCTCTGCCTGCGATAATCCGCCGGCGGTAGCCCCAGTCTGGTCGAAAAGACCTTCCAGCGGAGTGTTCCAAATCCCGTCTTTCAGCATCCTGCGCCTTCCAACCGCTCAAATCGGGATCAGCCCATCCCCAGTGCATGGAAGTCCGTAGCCTCTCGGGCCTGCTTTGATCGAGCGCAAAGGCGCAGGTTATTCGCACCGCGTCGCGCTTCTCGTGCTGCGGACGATGATCGATTTGACCGCCCCAGGCATCGACGGTCTGAAAGTGCCGCTCCGGTTCCGGTCTCGGCAAGCGTCCAGCTGCGACGTCTGGAAATCACCCATTGTTTCCATGGTAGGAGAAATCCGCAAATCAAAGTATTCTAAAAAAACGACAATGTGAGTTGGCTAACGGGCTTGGTCTAGGGCGCCGGGGCTGGCGAATGGTTCGGTCGCGCGCCCTTTCTTGGGGAGAATACGACATGGCCATAGAAGCATTGATCATCTGGCTTGTGATTGGCGCGATCGCCGGCTGGCTTGCCGGCCAGATCATGAAGGGCGGCGGTTTCGGTCTCGTCGGCGACATCGTAGTCGGCATCGTCGGCGCGGTTGTCGGCGGGTGGCTCCTGCCTAGGCTCGGCATCGTCCTGATGGGCGGCATGCTCGGTGAGATCTTGAATGCCGTCATCGGAGCGTGCATCGTTCTGTTCATCTTGCGCCTGATAAGGTGACGCATTTTTAGGGGGTGACGGCAACCTTTAGCACGCCGTCCCCCCTGGTTTGCAGCAGGATCGTAAGCCCCTCGATCCGCTCGAGCTTGAAGCGACGTGTCGCCGGCGAGCGTTTATCGATGCGTCCCGAAGCGACGTTGTCCATTATGGGGCGTATCCGCTCGTTTCCTCGGGCGCACAGCGTGGTTCTGACCGCGAGATCGCTCGAGTAGACACCGGCGTGCGTTACGACTTTGCTCCCGAGAAGGGACACGCCCGCGGCGTACCCGATAGGTGGCCCGGCGGTTCTGCGACGAGCCGTATGAAGATCGCAAGAACTTCATCGCGCGTTGCGGCCTCCACGGCACCCCGGCTGACTTCTTCGCGCGTCCACATCCAGCTTCGGGCGGGATCGTGCCGCATGGCCCACGTCGGAAACAGCCGCTGCGCCGAAGTCTCTTGCACGAGGGTTGTCACGTCCGCATGACGGTCGTCTCGTTTGATCTTTTCATAAAGCGCTTCGACCGCTGTCCGCTCGCCTTCGAGCAATTGAAGGTAGAGGTCTTCGCGGCAGATCAGCGTGCCGGTGATGCCGGCCGCCGCGTTGTTCCGCTGGGCAGTTTTCAGAATGTGCGTCAGAACCAGGTCATCGAAGCCGAAAGGGTGAGACGCATAAATCAGCCGCATGAGAGGCATGTGACAAGGCTCCCGGCTTTGATCGCCTGCCGCATCCGGCGAGATCAACAACAATTTAGCCTATCACATCCTCAGGCGGCGTGTGATCAATCAATCGGTTCGGCCAGTCACGTTCCCGGTTCGCCACGGGACCGGGCGAATTCACGCCGGTTTTTCACGAGTTGAGTTCCAGAAGAAGCGCGGCTTTGTCGTCCGCTGGGGTGCTGGCACCCTCGAATTCTTTGACCTGCTTCATCAAAAGAACGAGAACGTCGCGGCCCCGCTCGCCGTTGCGGGAGAGGAGTGCGGTCACGGGATCTTCCCCGAAAAGGTTCGATGCGACGTCGGTCGCTTCGCTGATCCCATCCGTTATGATGAGTACACCGTCGCCCGGAAACATCTTGATACTGGCCGGCTTGTGCACCGCATCCTCGAGCAGGCCAAGCGGTGGGCCACCGAAACCGGGCAACCTCTCGACGCAGCCATTGGCGCGGCGAAGGAAGGGAGCGAGGTGCCCCGCGCGCACGAAGATCAGACGCCCGGCGCTCAAGTCGAACGTGGCAAGCAGGAGCGTCACGAACATGCAGCTGCTATTCGCCGTCGCCAGGTTTGCGTTGACGATGCGCATGGCCTCGTCCGGGTTCGCAAACAGCCGCTCAGCGTCGGGGCGGTTGGCCAGGCCACGAAAGAGAGCGTGTGTTCTGGCCATCATCAGCGCAGCGGCGGCTCCCTTGCCCGATACATCCCCCAGGATGAGCACGAGCAGGCCACCGGAGGTCCAGAAATAATCGACCACGTCGCCGCCGACTTCCTTGGCCGGCTCGAGGATGACGTCCACGCTCAAGGAACGGCCGGCTACGGTCCCGTTGAAGGGCTGCGGGACGAGGGACAGCTGTAACGTTCGCGCTTCGGTCAGTTCCAGCTGTTTGCGTCGCAGATCCTCGCGCAGGGCATCACGCGTAATCTCGAGCTTGCGCTGGGTTTCTCTGAGTTCAGAGTTCGTCGCTTCCAGCCGCCGGTTCAGGATCGTTTCCTGCTCTTTGAGAAGCGTCATTTCGTAGGCTTTCTGCTGAACGCGCCGGGTGCTGTCTCTCTCGGTTGTCACGTCGAGCAGCATGACCCAGGCGTTCTCATTCTCGACATAGATGTGGATGTCGGCCGCGCGCCCACCGGCCAACTCGACCGCTGGAAGGTAGAACGGTTCGGCGATTGGCAGAAGTCCTTCGAGAAAATAGGCG
>JBLMYE010000087.1:0-4028 GCA_050258115.1 Deltaproteobacteria bacterium
GGAAGTGCGGGCGGTGAAAGGTTAGCCTCGGCCGTCTTCCATGCGGAGCGTCCATGTTACGACCGGGGTCGACCTCGCCGTCAGGGGCAGAAGAACTGCCCGTCATCGAACCTTTCCTGGCCAGACCCCGCAGCGCGGCGGTGCTCGAACAGGTGGACCGGATCTTCTTCGAGGCAAGCGGGACGAAGAGGTTTTCCTCTGCGGCGGAGCGGGTGGCGTTCCATGACCGTTGGCTCGGCCGCTATCTCGCTCATGATGCGGAGCACGCTTTCCTTGCGTTTTCCCAAGCCTCCGGAGGCAATGACGAGGTTGCGGGCTATCTGGTTGGATCCCTCGACGATCCCGCTCAAGCGCCGCGCTTCGATGATCTCGCCTATTTCCGGCAACTGGCAACGTATACCGCGCGTTATCCGGCGAGCCTGCATGTCAATCTGGCGCCCGAGTGGCGGGCAAGGGGCGTGGGGCGATTGCTCGTCGACGCTTTCTGCCGGCATGCCGCGCTCGCCGGCGCCAGGGGCGTTCATGTGTTTACGGGACGCGGCATGCGGAATGTCGGCTTCTATCAATCCGCCGGGTTCTGCGAGGTTGCGGCAGTGGCATGGAACGGGAGGGACATCGTCATGCTCGCCCGCGAGCTTACGTGACGGCGTTCGTGACCTCCTGCGACATTCGAGCGGCAACCCACCGGCCGATGGCCAGGCTGGAGGTGAGGCCCGGGCTTTCGATCCCATAGAGCGCGATCAGCCCCTCGCACCCATGCGTCTCGGGACCTTCGATGGCGAAATCCTTCGGCGGGGCGCCCTCGCTGGCGATCTTCGGCCTGATGCCGACATAGGCCGGGTTCAGGCGCTCTTCGTCGACGTTCGGCCAGTAGCGGGCAATGGACTCAGCGAAGTTGCGGCGGCGGGCACCGCCGTCCTCATTGAACGTGGCGTCCGGTTCGGCGCACCATTCGACGTCGGGGCCGAACTTGGCTTCACCCCCGGTGGACAACGTGAAGTGTATTCCCAGTCCCGCGGACGACGGCATCGGATAAACCAGTCGCGAGAACGGGACTTTGCCCGCGAGCGCATAGTAATGGCCCTTGGCGTACGTCGTTTCTGGAAGCGGCCCGGCAAGCGGCGGGACGACTAGGCGCGCCAGTGCGGTTGCGGACAGGCCCCCCGAAAGGATCACTGTCCGCGCCGTGATCGTGGCGTCGCAGCCGTTGCTCACGCAGGCAATGCGGAAGCCTTGCGGCATACGCTCGATACCCACCACGTTTGTACCCGTTGCAAGGGTTCCGCCATGGTCGATGTAGCGCGCTTCCAGTGCCAGCATGAAGCCCGTGCTGTCGACGATTGCCGTCGCGGGCGAGTGCACCGCCGCAACGCAGTTCAACTCCGGTTCGAGGGACTTCGCCTCCGCGGCACTTATCAGGCTGATGCCTTCCACGCCGTTGGTCCGCGCGCGGGCGGCCAGCGCTTCAAGGGGTGCCACCTCCGTCTCGTCACAGGCGACGATGAGTTTGCCCACGCGATGATAGGGAACGCCAGCCTCCTCGCAGAACGCGCGCATGAGGTGGCGACCCTCCACGCACAGACGCGCCTTCAGGGAGCCCGGGGGGTAGTAGAGGCCGCCGTGGGCGACCTCGCTGTTGCGGGAGGACGTCTCCTGGCCGAGACGAGCGTGACGCTCCACGAGGAGTACGTCGCCGCCGTTCTCTAGACACGCCTCGGCGCAGGCCAGGCCGACGACACCGCCGCCGACGACAACGGTTTGGAAGTCCACTGACAATAGACAACCCCGATTCGAATAATGGAATTTTGATTTTAAAGCAGAAAATCAAAATGTTCCGTAAGTTATCCACATGCGATCAGAAGAAGAACGGGGTAAGCGAACAAAAGGGAAACGAGATTGCAATGGGAACTATTCAGAGCGTTTCGGACGTTTCCGGTTCGTTTGCCGGTTCAGCGGCAGGGGGCGGTGCCACCGCCGGCTCGGGTTGTGCGGCCACACCATAACCGGCCGTCGGGTCGTCTGTTCGACGCGACTTGCCCTCGAAATAGGCGCCCTGCTCAATCGCCAGAGTGAGATGGTAGACATCGCCTTCGACGCGGCAAGTCGACTGGAGCAGAACGCGCTTGCCGCGAACCGACCCCATCACATGACCTCGCACGACCACTTCGTCGGCCACGATGCCGCCGGTCACCGTTGCGCGTTCACCAACGACGACGTGAGAGCCATGCACGTCGCCATTGATTTCGCCGTCGATCTGAACTTCGCCGCGGGAAACGAGATTTCCGGTGATCTGCAATTCAGGGCCGATAACGGACGGCGTGCCGCGTTCTCCGGTTCGGAGTGCTGAGCCGATCGGCCGGGTCGGAGGGGGGCTGGTCTGGGGGAGGACCGGTGACGTGATGAAACCCGATTTCCCCTCACTTTCCGGCTTGCGAAAATTCGGCAACATCGAAAACCTCCCTCAGCACACGACCCACCCGACGCTGGCCCCTTACAGCCTAATGCGCGCACGATTGTGACGAAAGCCCGTTCGGCCACCGATCACGCGACGAGGCGATTATCACGTCCGCATGGGGCGGTCATCACAGAAGCGCCTCATCGGCGCCGGTTTCCGTGCATAGAAGCATTCTGCCTCTATTCCGGGCGCACGTTTGCACGATCATGCGGCGGCTTTCATGCGTGCAAAGATTTCACGGCCTGGAGTACTTCCGCCGCATGGCCGGGCACGCTGACTTTGCGCCAGATTTTCACCAGTTTCCCCTTTCCGTCGATGAGAAACGTCGAGCGCTCCACACCCATGTACTTTTTCCCGTACATGGATTTCTCCACCCATACTCCATAGGCGGTCGCCGCTGATTTTTCTTCATCCGACAACAGCCGGACTTCGAGCCCATGCTTGCAGCGGAACTTGTCGTGACTCTTCACGCTATCGGGTGAGATGCCGTAGACTTCGGCGCCTGCGCCGGCGAACTCGGCAGCGAGATCGGAAAAATCTTTCGCTTCTCTGGTGCAGCCGGATGTGTCGTCCTTCGGATAGAAGTAGACGACCACGGTTTTGCCTTTCGAGCGTGAGAGTTTAACCATGGATCCATCGTCGGCCGGGAGTTCAAAATCCGGGGCTTTGGAACCTTCTTTGAGCATGGGACGCGCGCCTTTCTTTTGTCGCTTTTTCAACCGCACTTGCGTTTGAACGGACCGTAGCCGATCCCGGTTCAAGAGGCAGTTGATTCGGCGTGTTTTTTTGCAGGCCCTCGCGGGGCAGGGCCGCATCGATCCCGACAGCCACTCCCAGTTGGGGGGCTCATGCGATCGCGGCGCACCAGGGGGAAGCGCAAGGGTGGAAAAGCCGAAGATCGAGCCTGTATCGCGCACTGGTACGCCGCGTACGGGCCGTCCGGTGACCGCCCGGCCGGACCGCGTACCACCGGCCAGGGACGGGGTTACGGCGACAGGCCGTCGATGGGGTGATCTGGAAAACTGGCCAGTCGGTCTGCGCCTCGCAGGGCGCGCGCTTCTGTGGCTCTCCCCCTTGGTGCTGCTTTCGGCTCTGGCGTTCGTCGTCGTTTATGTGCGTCTGCAGCAAGGGCCGATCTCGCTGAAGGTGATGACCGGACCGATCGAGCGTGGCATCACCGCGCAACTCAACGGGTTGACGGCCAAAGTCGGTGACACCCTTCTTCAACTCGGCGACGACGGGGACCTGGAATTCCGGCTCGTCAATCTGAGGCTTTATGAAGCCGATGGAAGCGTTGTGGCATCGGCGCCTGTCGCGGCTGTGTGGATCGATCTGGGCAATCTTCTTCTGCTCGACGTTCAGCCGCGCCGTGTCGCCCTGATCGAGCCGCGCGTATCCGTCGTCTATTCGAAGCGGGACGGCTTGGCTTTGAGTTTCGCGGAGCCCGAGACAACTCAAACTCCGTCGGCCGGGGCGGGTCTTCAGCAAGAACCGAATACCGAAGCTATGCCTGCCGGTACGGAGCAACTAGAAGGCGGGCCGGCCAGTGCGATTCAGAGACTCGATCTTGCCC
>JBLMYE010000088.1:0-4309 GCA_050258115.1 Deltaproteobacteria bacterium
CAGCATCACCACGGCTGACAAGGCCCGCTTTTCGCCACGACCGCGACCGATAGAAGAACCCCGGGACGTTCCACGACGGCCGGGGTTTTTGTTTTCGGGGCTGACGATGGCGGCAAACCTGCGCTTGGGCGGAAGGCGTTTCCTGTTGAGCTTCGCCATCATCGGCGCGGCCGTCTGTCTGGCGCTGGGCATCTCCCTGCCGATCATCCGCCTGACCAAGTACGTTTTCTGGTCGACCGAGCACTCACTCCTCTCAACCGTACAGGTTCTGATCCACGATGGTCAGATGTTCCTCGGCCTCACGGTCCTCATCTTTTCCATCGTGCTGCCGGTGTTGAAACTGCTCTACCTGCTTCTCGTCTCGACCCTGCCTGCCGCCGAAATCGTTCGCCAGCATCACAGGTTGAAAGCGCTGGAGTGGCTCGGCAAATGGTCGATGCACGATGTTCTGGTGCTGTCGCTGACCATTTTTTTCATCAAGGCCCAGGGACTCTATGATGCCGCAAGTCTCGCGGGTGTCTACTTCTTCACGGCCGCCGTCGTCCTGATGATCCTCTCCTACGCCTGGCTCAGGACCGAAGGTCTGGCCGCCTCTCCCGCAACCGAACCCGAGCCGATCGCTCCGCGCTCGCCTCTGCGCAACTTCGTCTTGTCCTTTCTCATCATCGTGGCCACCGTCTCCTTCGCGCTGGGCATCATTCTCCCCTCGATCCGCTTCACGACGGTCTATGTCTGGACCAACGAACACTCGATCGGCACGATCATCTGGGCGCTCTGGGAAAGCGACGAAGTGTTCCTGGGCGTCATCCTGTTCTTGTTCTCGATCCTTTTTCCGTTCCTGAAGCTGCTCTATCTGCTCACCCTCGTCGCCTCGCCCGACATCCCGCCCGAATTCCGCCGACGCTCGATCGCCACGATGGAATGGCTCGGCCGCTACTCCATGACGGATGTCATGGTGCTCGCCCTGATGATCTTCTACGTGAATTCATCCGGCTACACGGAAGCCCGCGTGCTGCCGGGCGTCTATTTCTTCGCGGCCAGCGCACTCATCACCATGCTCGCCTATGGATGGGCGAATACGGGACCGGATCGCAATGCCGCGCGTCCGCAGTCCCGCGCCGGCGCACGCTCTGCCACGGTCCCCGAGCCGAAACCCATCGCCGGGGAGCCCGTCATGCTCTCGACCCAGCCGGCCCGGCGCTGGCGCGGATGACCGTTCACGACACCCAGAACGCCGCCACAGCCAACAGCACGATACCGATCGCGATCAGAACAACGCCCGCGATGCTGACGAAGCGGGCAACGAAAAAGCGCGAGCCATGCTTGAGCGCCGTGCGCGTGTGCCCGAGGCGTGCCGCGTCGGCGCGGATGTCGGCCAGCTGCTCGTCGACGACGCGGCCCAATTCGTCCCGGGCGCCGGTTGCGCTGCGCGTCTTGGCCAGGCGCCACGCGGCATCCACCGCGATACCGGCGGCATCGTAGCGGCCGGCCCAGCGCATCAGAAGAAACCCGGCGAGCAGACATCCGCCACCCGAAAGCCACCACCAGATGTTCGCCATACGCCGGTCGCCTCTGCCGCCGATCCAAACAAAAACGGCCGGGCATCTGCCCGGCCGTCTTCGGATATCAGAGGCGGTCTCTTAGCGCGAGTAGAACTCGACCACGAGGTTGGGTTCCATCACCACCGGGTAGGGAACATCAGCAAGTGCCGGAATGCGCGCAAGCTTGGCCGTCATCTTGGAGTGATCGGCCTCGACGTAATCGGGAACGTCGCGCTCCGCACTCTTGATGGCTTCGAGCAGCAACGGCAGCTGCCGCGAGGCTTCCTTGACCTCCACCACGTCGCCGACGCGCAGGCGGTAGGACGGGATGGTTACACGCCGGCCGTTGACCGACACATGACCGTGGCTGACGAACTGGCGCGCAGCGAACGGCGTCGGTACGAACTTCGCGCGATAGATGAGCGCGTCGAGACGGCGCTCCAGAAGGCCGATGAGCTGCTCGGACGTCGAGCCCTTGAGGCGCGCGGCTTCCTTGAACAGTCGCAGGAACTGCCGCTCCGAGATGTTGCCGTAGTAGCCGCGCAGCTTCTGCTTCGCCTTGAGCTGCTGGCCGAAGTCCGAAAGTTTGGAGACGCGCCGTTCGCCGTGCTGGCCGGGGCGGCTCTCGCGCTTGTTAAGCGGGCTCTTCGGGCGACCCCAGATGTTTTCACCCAGGCGGCGGTCGATCTTATGCTTCGCCGAATGGCGCTTGGTCATTGAATAGCACTCCAGAGTTAAGTTGCAGGCACAGCGTTAAATCGCGCGGTGCCCCGTTGGAGCGCCCCCTCCTCTGTCCGAGACGCCCTTCAGGGTATCTCTGGACCGACAGGTCCCCGGCGTGACGGCCCGGAACCGCAGGTGCGCAAAAGCAACGCGGGCCAAAAAGGCCCGCGAAGAAATGGCTTCCTACGTCCTGCCGGACGTTTCGTCAACCGGGATCAGCCTGCCCGGCTGTCTATAAGGCTAGTTCGACTTAGGGACCGTAGTAGAACCCGTTGCCGCTGGTGCGACCGCCTTGGGAGCTGGCGCCGCCGCCGCAGGCGCGACCGGCTTGGGCGAAGGCGCCGCCGCAGCCGCTGCCGCAGGAGGCGCCGCCTTGCCGGCCGCACCACCCGCTGCGGGCGCGGCTGTGCCGGCTACGGGCGCCACGTTCACCTTGAAGTTCGGACCAGCCTGAACGTAGGCCATGATCGTGTCGCGCACCTTGCCGCGCTCTTCTTCGGTGCACGTCTTCTGCGAACCCTTACCGTCATCAACAACGACTTCCTTGTCGCCCTCCTTCTCAACCACCCGGATGCGCCCGGTCAACAGCATCACCGTCGTGAGGTGCAACTGGTTGATGTACACGAGCTGCTGGTCCGACCAGGACTTCTTGTCTTCCTCGCGCTTCATCAGCGAACGATGGTTGATGATCTGGTGATCCGGCAGGCCGCAGATCTGCGCATGGGCCGAGAGACGGCCGACGCGGATCACTTCACGTGCCACGTCGATCGGAACCATCACGTCCTGGGGCTTCTTCTTGTCAATGACGATGACGGTCCCATCCTGCTTGGAGAACTGCTGCGGCGTCAACGACCACGCATACTCCATGAAGGTCCGGATCGACTTCTCACTGAGTTCCTGCGCCGAAGCGGCGCCGGCTGCACCGGTAAGGGCCGCGACTGCCGTGCAAGCTCCGATCACCCCCGCCCAGACCGTCGTTCGCATGTGCATTTGCCCCTGTTTGTTTTGTGAGCCTTCGGGCCCGTTAGCTTTGGTCTGGTGCGTCGGGTATCGCCGTTGAAAGCAGATGCCCCTCGAGAACCGCGCGCCCGCATGGGTCTCCGCCAGACCCGAAGCTGCGGCGCCGCCCGGGAGACCACCGGTGACAAGTTCCCGGGCATCGCTCGGCTGAAAACTTGGCCATAACAAGGCAGCCTTTGTGGATCACTTTCGGACCCCGGCCTTGCCTTTCACGAGAGTGGCAACAATGCCACGCAGTGTCTTCACCTCCTGCCCGGTGGGCTCGCAGCGCAGAAACATCGTGCGCAGGTTGTTGACCACGGAAGGCCGCTTGTCGGGCGAGGAAAAGAAACCCTGCTTCTCCAGTTCGTTCTCCAGATGTTCGAAGAAGCCGGTCAGCTCTTCGCGCGTCGCGGGCGTGTGGTCGCCGAGGTAGAGACCCGGCCGCAGCGGCTGCTCGAACGTCGTGACCCGGCCGAGCGTGGCGGCATCCGAATTGCGCATCCACTCGTAGCCCAGAATGAGCACAGCTTGAGCAAGGTTGAGGGATGCGAACCGGCTGTTTACGGGTATCATCACGATGGCGTCGGCCCGGGCGACCTCGTGCGTCTCCAGGCCGTTCCGCTCGCGTCCGAATATTACCCCGCAGCGCTGCCCGCTCGCAATGCGCCGCCGCATCTCGGCCACCGCTTCTTCCGGCGTCAGCACCGGCTTGCGCAGATCGCGCTGGCGGGCCGTCGTTGCGCAAACCCAGTTGAGATCGCCAAGCGCGGCATCAAACGTGTCATAGGCCGCCGCATCGTCGATGACGTAATTCGCTCCCGAAGCGGCGATGCGGGCCTTTTCGTTCGGCCAGCCGTCGCGCGGATCGACGAGCCGCAGGTCGTCGAGGCCGAAATTAGCGCACGCGCGGGCCACCATTCCGATGTTGTCGGGCAGTTGCGGCTCCACAAGAATGACCGACGGTGTCGTACCGGCCGGCGCGATGGCACTGCCGCGAATGTGCGCCCGGCGGATCCCGTGCCTCAGCTTGCGCAGCACGCGCC
>JBLMYE010000089.1:0-3541 GCA_050258115.1 Deltaproteobacteria bacterium
GGAGATAAGCGCTTCGAGCCGTGCGGCGAGCGGGAAGCGCGCCAGCCATGCAAGAGCTTCCGAAAGAGGTTTCCAACCCCACTCCTCGAACAGAAGGACGAGGGCCGCAAGAACCTGAAGCAAAGCCACGATCGGCGGTTTCAGCGCCGACCACATCAGAAAAATCAAAACTCGCAGGCCCGAGACCGCGAGCCGCAGGGCCTCCTTCAGATTCCGCCTGAGCTTTTCCAGCATGTCATGACGCACGACGCCACACCCGTCTCCAGCATAGGCCCAACATGTGTGGAGCGCGTTAATCGCACCTCAAAGCACTTTCGGCAGCACCGTGTCTGCAGCCCGGAGGGCCCCGGCCCGTTCCGCTTCCTCTAGCGCCAGAGCCAGTTCCTCGCGGGCTCTTTCCGCCTGCCGCTGCCGGTTCCACAGGCTCGCGTAGAGCCCACCCTTGGCGATGAGTTCCGCGTGCGAGCCCTGCTCCACCACAACTCCCTTGTCGAGCACAACAATGTTGTCGGCATGAACGATCGTCGAGAGTCGGTGAGCAATAACGAGCGTCGTGCGATCCTGCGTGGCGCGATCCAGCGCGTCCTGGATTTCCTTTTCCGTGTGGCTGTCGAGCGCGCTCGTCGCCTCGTCGAGAATGAGGATCGGCGGGGATTTCAGCAGCGTCCTCGCGATCGCGACCCGCTGCTTCTCACCGCCCGAAAGCTTGAGCCCCCGCTCGCCCACCATCGTGCGGTAGCCCTGCGGCAGCGTCTGCACAAAGCCGTCGATCTGGGCAAGTTTCGCGGCCACGATGACTTCATCGTCCGTTGCATCGAGCCGGCCATATCGAATGTTGTACATGATCGTATCGTTGAACAGCACCGTGTCCTGAGGCACGACCCCGATCGCAGCCCGCAGCGACTTTTGCGTCACGTCGCGAACATCCTGGCCATCGATCGTCACGGAGCCGGACTGAATGTCGTAGAAGCGGAACAGGATGCGCGAAATGGTCGATTTGCCGGCACCTGAAGGACCGACGATCGCGACCATCTTACCGGCGGGAACTTCGAACGACACATTCTTGAGTATGGGCCGGTCGGGCTCATAGGCGAACGAGACACCGTCGAACCGGATCTCGCCCTGGTCAACCTTGAGCGCCTTCGCGCCGGGCTTGTCCTGCACTTCCGCCGCTTCCCCGAGCAGCGAGAACATCGTCTCCAGATCGACGAGCCCCTGCTTGATTTCACGATACACCATGCCCATGAAATTGAGCGGCATATAGAGCTGGATCAGCATGGCGTTGATCATCACGAAGTCGCCGATGGAGTGCGTCCCTGCGATCACGCCGCGCGCGCTGAGCCACATCACGATCGTCATGCCGACCGTGAAAATAAGGGCCTGCCCGGTATTGAGGTATCCGAGCGAAGCATAGGTCTTCACTGCTGCGTTTTCGTAGCGCTGCATAGCCGTATCGAATCGCCGGCTCTCGCTCTCCTCGTTGCCGAAATACTTCACGGTCTCGAAGTTCAAAAGGCTGTCGATGGCCTTGGTGTTGGCGTCCGTATCGCTCTCGTTCATCTCGCGGCGAATGGCGATGCGCTTTTCAGAGGCCGAGAATGTGAACCACATGTAGGCGGCGATCGTGACGAGCAGGATCACCACGTACCCGAAGTTGAAGTAGAAGATGAGCAGACCGCAGACGAGCAGCAGTTCGAGAGCCGTCGGCGCCAGTTGCAGGATGCCCATGCGCATGATGAGGTCGACCCCGCGCGTACCGCGTTCGATCACGCGCGAGAGGCCGCCCGTGCGCCGCTCCAGATGAAACCGCAGCGAGAGCTTGTGCAAGTGCTCGAACGTGCGGTTATTGAGGGAACGAACGGCATGCTGTCCCACTTTCGTAAAGAGCACGTCGCGGACCTGGTTCAAACCCATTGCGAGCACGCGGGCCACGCCGTAGGCCACGATCAGAACAGAGATGCCGAGCGCCAGATGGCCGGCGCCAAGTGTATTGGGGTTCGGGGCGTCGGCTGTCAGCCAGTCGATCGTGTGCTTGAAGATAACCGGGATGGAAATGGTCACGACTTTCGCGACCACGAGCATCACGAATGCCAGCGCCACATTGAAGCGCAGGTCCGGCCGTCCTTCAGGCCAGACGAACGGCAGAAGACCCTTGAAGACGGTCCAGTGGTCGGCCGAGGTGGAGAGCCCGAGAAGGTTCGGATTCTCGCCCTTGGCCTTGCTGCCGTGGGGAGCCACGCGCGGCGTCGTGATCGGTGCATTCATGTCGGTGATGGGCCTTCGAGCGTATGACAGGGTCGTCAGTTGCAGGCGGGACCTGAGGGTGCCGGGTCAGACCTTAGCGGCCGGGCGGGACGACTTCCACCCGTGCCGGCCGCGCGTGTGGACGCACCGTATCCCTGGTGCGAGGTCGTCGGGAAGCAGCCATTGGCGATCAACCTCGCCCTGGCACGCGCAGGATCAGGCAAGGCCGGACAATGTGCGGGCTTACGAGCCTCTTCCGGTTGGCGCGATAGATGCGCGGATAGGCCGAACCCGATCCGTAGAACCTTTTGGCTATTCGCCAGAGCGTATCGTCCGCGCCTGTCACATACCAGCGGCGTCCCTTGCGATAGACAACGCGGCCGCCGGCGCACCGAGCATGCACGGCCGTACCAGTAGCGGCCTTGGTCCGTGAAGGGCGCTTGGCGGTCATTTGGGCACGCTCACTGTCCTGCGTCTCCGCCTTGCGCTTCGCAGCCTTGGCGCGATCGGCTTCCTCGCGCGCTTTCTTCAGATTCTCCAGTGCTTCCGATATGATTTTATCTGACTCGGCCTTGCGGTGTGCGAGTTCTTCCGCCTGCTCGCGCTTCCTGGCGTCGGCAGGGGCCGTTTCCGCTGACCCTTGCTCCGTCTGCTCCGCCTTTCGCCGGGCCTCCGCTTCCAATGCTTCGAGACGCTGCGACTGGGCGTCCGCGCGCTCCTTTGCGATGCGCGCAGCCGCATCCGCCGGCGAAATCTCGACCGCGAGATCGTCCATCGATTGTTGGGCTTGCTCGTTCTGTAATTCGCCGCCGAAGGCCGCGTTCGGCATAGGAACCGGCAACGCGCCGAAAAGTTCGCCCCCGATCATTGCCAACAGAATGTACGGCGCGGCCGTGCGCCACCCGTTACATACGTCCTGCTTCAGGATCCTTGCCAAAAGCTCCTCCGCCGTCATCTTCCCGCATTATATGGCATATCTGCCCTGACCGGCCGCACGGACATTCCAGCCACCCCGCTGACGGCGGTCAGGGAATCTGGCAACGCGCGGCCCTGGCCTCGATTTTTCCAGTATCGCACCTCATGTTAGCAAGCCGTGCTGTTTGAAAGAGATCCCAGCCGATGAAAGAAACCAGATCGCGGCTTCCCCGGAATCGCAATGGATCGTCCGGCCCTGATGCCACCCGCCTGAGTTCCAAGCACCCGGAACGCTCCGTCTGCGTCTATTGCGGATCCGGTCATGGGAACAATCCCACCTACGCAGCCGCGGCGCAGGTCCTCGGGCGGTCGCTTGCCGAAG
>JBLMYE010000090.1:0-4134 GCA_050258115.1 Deltaproteobacteria bacterium
GTCGATCATCGGCGATGGAACCACTCTGGAAGGAAGACCGTCACCGAATTTGCAAACGGTACGGCGCAAGGGCTAGAAAGGCGGCCGAGACCACGAACCCTTCGCCTCGCCTACCACCCGGAGAAAGAGCAGTGCAAGAGCGCCTCGTCCGTATCGGAACGCGCGGTTCCGCCCTGGCGCTCGCCCAGGCCCATGAAGTCCGCAGCCGCTTGATGGCAGCCCACGGGCTGCCGGAGAGCGCCTTCGAGATCGTCATCATCAAGACCACCGGCGACATGATCCTGGACCGCCCCCTCGCCGAAGTCGGCGGTAAAGGTCTCTTCACCAAGAAAATCGAAGAAGCGCTGTTCGAAGACCGGATCGATCTCGCGGTGCATTCGATGAAGGATATGCAGACGGCGCTGCCCGACGGACTTGTCATCGGAGCGACCCTGCCCCGCGAAGACGTCCGCGATGCCTTCATCAGCCTCAGACACCGCAACTTCGAAGAACTGCCGGAAGGCGCGGTGATCGGCACGTCATCGCTGAGACGCCAGGCCCAGATCAAGCGCATCCGCCCCGATCTTCGCATCGTGGGTTTCCGCGGCAATGTGCAGACTCGTCTCACAAAGCTGCGCGATGAAGTCGCCGAAGCCACGTTCCTCGCTTGCGCCGGACTGCGCAGGCTCGGTCTTGCCAGCCATATCACCGCCGCTGTCCCGACGGACGCCATGCTGCCGGCCGTCGCGCAAGGCGCCATTGGCATCGAGATCCGCAAACACGACGCGGAGACGGCTCGCCTCATCGAACCGCTCGACGACCGCACGACTTCGATATGTGTAACCGCGGAACGCGCGTTCCTCGCGACCCTCGAAGGCTCGTGCCGGACGCCGATTGCGGGCCTCGCCCGTCTCGAAGGCGACACGCTGACGTTCAAAGGCGAGACACTGTCGCCCGACGGACGGCGGCACGTCGCAAGCACCGTCAGCGGTCCGTCCGCATCTGCAGCCGATCTTGGCACCACGGCGGGCGAAGACATTCTAAGCCGCGGTGGCCGGGAGATCCTCCAGGGCTAGCCCATGCACATCCTCGTCACGAGGCCGGAGACGGAGGCGCCGAGGACGACGCGTAAGCTGGAGGCGATGGGCCATCGCGTCACCATCGCGCCCCTGCTCCGTATCGTAACCGACGCTCCGGCGCTGGATACGTCCGGCGTTCAGGCGATCGTTCTGACCAGTCGCAACAGCGTGCATGCGCTACGCGACCACCGTCAGCTCGCAAGCCTCCAGCGCCTTCCCGTCATATCGGTCGGCCGCAGCACAGGGGAGGCGGCACGGGAGGCAGGCTTCACGGTGGCGCTGGAGGGTGATGCCGGAGGGGCGGAGCTCGCCCCACTGATCGCTAAACATTATACTCCTGAGGCTGGAAGGCTGCTGCATATAAGCGGCGAAGCCGTCGCATTCGATCTGGTATCGGCACTCGCACCGCGCGGATTTACCATGCAGCGTGCCATCGTTTACCGCAGCGTTCCCATCGACCACCTGCCCGGCGAAGTCGTGTCCGCCCTTCGTGACGGAACGCTCGACGCGGTGCTGTTGATGTCGCCCCGGACGTCGCAGGTGTGGTGCAACCTTGTCGAAGCAGCCGGCCTCGCAAACGAGGCGCGGTCACTCGTCCATCTCTGTCTTTCACAAGGTGTCGCCGCCGCCCTGAATCGGCTCGGGCCACCGGCAGTGAAAATCGCCATTAAGCCGAATGAGGAACAAACGCTTGCCCTCGTGGCCAGCTTGTCGTCAAGTTCGGCCAATAAATCATAACGCGGCACGATTATAAGACTTTCCGGTGGACCGCAGGATTGTTGAACCCCGGCCGCCACTCCGCGACAGAACGCCTGCATTCCTGAAGGCCGACGATGACCGACAAACCGAACGACAAGAAAGACCAGGCGCCCGCCGACCCCAAGCGGCCGCATGCGACGCTCGATCTAAAGGCGACGGAATTGAGCGGCGGAGGAAGTAAAGCCGAGACATCGGCGCAACCCGGAACGGATCGGACCACAACCTCCAGCCCGTCCAAGCCCGAACCCGTAAAGCCGGCGAGCAACTCGCCGGCGGCGCGCTCTCCATCCGCCTTCACGCGCATCGTCACCCACCTTGCGGCCGGTGTCGCCGGCGGCGCGATCGTCTTGTTCGGCGGCGAACGCGTCGCTCAACTGATCGGCGCTCCGACGCCGGCTGCGAAAGTCGAAGCGACGGCCTCCGAACTCGACAAACGCATCTCCGCGCTCGAAGCCGCGCCCAAGTCCGACGCTTACGATCTCATGAAATCTGCCGAGGAGCGGCTCGGCAAAATAGACAAGCTCGCCGCCGACATCGAGAATCTGAGGTCGGAGCAAACGCGGCTTGCGCAAAATACCGACAGTTTGTCATCGACGATCGGCAGCCAGAACGGCCTCTCGGTCGTCCAGGATCGCGTGGCCGCGCTCGAGGATCAATTAAAGACGCTCGCCGCTGCCGCATCGTCTGAGACGGGCGGCAGCCGGATCTCGGACATCGCCGCCATCACCGCGCGAATCTCCGAAGCCGAGCGGGGCTTCGCCGGCGAAGTCTCAAAGCTGCGCGACGGCATAGCGCGTGAAATCGACGAACGTCTGGTCATTCGCGAAGATGCCGGCAAGTCCGACGTCGCACGGTTGTCGCAGTCGATCGAGAAGCTGAAGGCCGATCAGGCTCGCCTCGACAAGTCGATTCAGGCCGCCCAGGAAGAATCCGGCCGCGTGTCCAGCGGTCTCGACGAGGTCAAAGCAACGCTCGATCAGCATTCCAATAGCTTCGCCAAACCCGCTGATGTCACGGCCGCGGTGTCGCCCGTGGCGGACCGTGTTTCCAAAATCGAAGGAAATCTGGAAGGCGTCCTCAGCAGAGACAGCGCAAGACAGACGAACGCCGAACGCATCGTGACTGCATTGGAACTCGGCAACTTGAGGCGTGCCATCGACAGCGGCAAGAATTTCGCCAAGGAACTCGAGGCCGTGAACGCCGCGTCCAACGGCAGCCTCAATCTGAAACCGCTGGAGCCCTTCAAGACCAGCGGCATACCTTCGCTGGCCGAGATCAGGAAGGACTCTCGAGCGGCACTCCTGTCTGCACTCGATGCGGCCTCGGTATCGGATAGCGCTTCGGTGTGGGATCGGATGCTTGCCAGCGCCCGCACGATCGTACGGATCCGCAGAACGGATGCGGCCGAGGGCGACGACACCGTCGAAGCAATCGTCGCCCGCATGGAGAAGAGCTTGAATGCCGGCAATCTGGCAGACGTTCTGGCCGAGATCCGCAAATTGCCGCCTGAAACGGCCGCCAAGCTGGCCCCATGGACCGAGAAGGTTGTGGCTCGCCAAAGCGTCGATGAAGCTCTGACCACCGTCGAGAATGAATTGAAGGCCGCGCTCATCGCGCCCGCCGTGCCGCCACCCGCCGGCAGCAAGGAATAGGAGCACGTTGCGATGGTGCGTCTGGTTCTCTTTCTCGTCGCGATCCTTCTTCTTGCATCGGGGCTGGCTTGGCTTGCCGACCGCCCCGGCCAGCTTCTCATCACGTGGGAAGCCTACGAGGTCGAAACGAGCGTATTTCGTGCTGTGGTCATTTTCGCACTCGTGATCGGGGCGGTGATCCTTCTCTGGTCACTCTTGCGTCAAATCTGGTCGAGTCCGAGCATCATCAGCAAACATCTGACGCGCCGCCGGCAGCAACGCGGACTCGACGCGCTGTCCAGCGGAATGATTGCGATCGGCGCCGGCGACCGCGCGTCGGCAGCACGGGCTGCGATCCAGGCGCGACGAACCATCCCCAATGAACCGCTCACCCATCTCCTCAGGGCACAAGCCGCGCAGCTCACCGGAGATCGGGCCACCGCACGGCGCATATTCGAGGCGATGCTTGGTTCGCCGGATACAGAACCGCTTGGCCTGCGTGGTCTGTATCTGGAGGCAAGGCGCGAGGGGGTGCACGAAGCCGCGATGCAATTCGCCGATCGCGCCGCGAAATTGAATCCACGGCTTGGATGGCCACTCGAGGCCAAATTCGAGATGCAGGTGAAGTCGGCGGACTGGGCCGGCGCGGCGGAAACGGCGAGCATCGCGAAACGCAGTGGCCATCT
>JBLMYE010000091.1:0-5063 GCA_050258115.1 Deltaproteobacteria bacterium
CAACCGCTAACCGGCCTTAAACCCTGCCACAAAATCTCAAAGGTCGAGCCACACTTCATCCAGACTTTTCTGGGAGTGTGGAGCCCAGTGAAATCAAGGCGCATCACAGGCCGGTCAACGGCCGGATTCGAAATCGGCAGGGCAGCATGGCAGCAGAAATCATCTCGCTCGCAGACTACAGATCGGGCCGGAATGCGGTCGGCGACTGCGGAACCGCCACCGTCGTCAAGCCCGGGGCGGCAGACCTTGCAGATCGCTTTCAATTCTGGAGCGGCGCATCCGGACGCCGTTATGTTCACACGGTCTACAGCCTGTTCGAGTGCCCTGCGATCCCAGCCGGCAACTACATCCTGATCCATCGGGACGGGGAGGGCCGCCGACTGGTGCTTGCCGTCGGCCGCGTCGGTCACTCGGCCACGTCGCTGAATCTCGCAGAAATCCGCCGCCGTGGCGCGGCTCTCGGAGCCAACGAAGTCCACGTGCACCTCCTGGCTCCGAACGCCAAGCTAAGCCGTTTCATCGAGTCCGACCTTCGCGCCGGCCTCTGCGCTGGCGTCGTAACCGGCTTTGCTGCCGGAATGTGAGCCCCTGTAGCGCAATTTGAAATTCACGAGTCGGCGGCCCCCCGAGGCCGCCGATCTTGTTTGTCACGTCGAAAGGCGGCGCCGGTAGGAGAACGCATGACGCCGGTCGTTTCTGACCGGGCTCGCCCTGCTCCCGCGCAGATGCCCGAACGCCCGGCACCGTGCCTCCATCACCCCAGCCGCGGCCGTCTCGGCGTAGGATCCACCGACCCCGGCGGTGATGGCCAGACGTTCCAGGTCCGCCTGCCGGATGCCCAGTTCTCTGAGCTTGCGTAAGGTGGCGACGAAGTAGGCGAGGTTGCTGCCGGACTTCCCCCGGGCGGAACGGATAATAGCCGCCCGGCGCGCGAGGGAGAGGACGCCCGCGAAACTCGGATGCCCCGCTTCCGCGATATAGGTCAGGACATCGACGCATTGATCTTGCCCCGGCCCGATAAGTTCGGCCGGCACCATGGCCTCGCGATAAACTCCATAGATCAGTTCGCGCGCATGCAGGTACGCTCGCACCGAGGCCGCTTCGCACGCCGCCACGCGAAAAGCCACGCCTTCGCATGTTCCCCCGCGCTGGAGACCGAGCACCAGGCCCGGTCTTTCCTGGGTGCCGCGATAATGCAGCGAGTAGATGCAGAAGGCTCGGTGATAACCCTTGAGCCGCGCCCGCCGTGCCTCTTCGTAGGCGAACCCGGGCTGCCACATCAGCGACCCGTAGGCAAAGACCCAGAGCGCGGGCGTGTCCTGCCGTGCGGTCACGCTTACCCCGCGCCCGTCTTGGAGGCAGGCGGCGCAGGCGTACGTCCGAAGTTCGGCGCGGGCGTATCCTGTCCGGCCTGGATTACGCCACGCCGTATCGCACGCGCATCGCCGAACAGCTTCTGCAAGGTTTCCCCGTCGCCGAAGCGGATGGCGCGCTGCAGAGCTGTCAGGTCTTCGGTGAATCGCCCAAGCATCTCCAGCACAGCCTCCTTGTTGTTCAGGAAGACGTCGCGCCACATGACCGGATCGGACGCCGCAATGCGCGTGAAATCACGAAAACCACCAGCCGAGAACTTGATCACCTCACTATCCGTCACGCGCTCCAGATGCGCAGCCGTATTGACGATATTGAAGGCGATGAGATGAGGCAGATGCGAAGTGATCGCCAGCACTAGATCGTGATGATCGGGCGCCATGATCTCGACGTTCGACCCCAGTTTCTGCCAGAAAAGACGCAGCTTCTCGACCGCAACGGGATCCGTGTGCGCCTCGGGCGTCAGAATGCACCAGCGTCCGTCGAAGAGTTCCGCAAAGCCGGATTCCGGCCCGGACTGTTCGGTGCCCGCGATCGGATGTCCGGCAACGAAATGTACGCCCTCCGGCACGTGAGGAGACACGTCCCGAACAATCGAGCCCTTGACGGACCCCACGTCCGTCAGGATCGCTCCGGGCTTCAGAGCCGGTGCGATCTCGGCCGCGATCGGCCCGCATAATCCCACGGGAACGCACAGAATGACGAGATCGGCCCCCGCCGCCGCTTCACGGGCGGTTGCGAAGCCTTCGTCGATAATGCCGAGGTCCAGCGCCGTTTTCACGGTTTGCGGCGTGCGCGCCGAACCGACGATCGTCTTGGCAAGTCCGGCGCGGCGGCAGGCATGGCTGATCGACGAACCGATGAGACCAATGCCGATCAGCGCCACCCTCTGAAAAAGGGGTTCGGACACGTCCGTCATCACCTGCCCTTCCCCAGAAATGCACCGAGGGCTTCAACGACAGCCGTGTTTTCTTCGGCCGTCCCGACG
The DNA here is from genome assembly GCA_050258115.1 of Deltaproteobacteria bacterium. Lineage (GTDB taxonomy): Bacteria > Pseudomonadota > Alphaproteobacteria > Rhizobiales > Hyphomicrobiaceae > JAGVSR01. Next base: position 2,360 of record JBLMYE010000091.1, read on the forward strand.
GTCAGCCGAAGGCAATCGGGCAGGCCGTAGCTCGCCACACGTCGCAGAATGATTCCGCGCGACTTCAGATACTCGTCGCACGCAACCGCCCCGTGATCACCTTTCGGCGGGAAATGGATAAGCAGGAAGTTCGCCACGCTGGGCGTAACCCTGAGACCGAGCGCCTCGATTTCACGCGTGAGCCACGCAAGCCATTCCTCGTTATGGGCAACCGCGGCCTCAACGTGTGCGCTGTCTTCCATCGCAGCCGCCCCCGCGAGAATCGAGGGTGTCGACATGTTGAACGGCCCACGAATGCGATTGAGCGCATCCGCGATCTCTGCCGGACAGTAGGCCCAGCCGATGCGCAGCGCCGCTAGCCCGAAGATCTTCGAGAACGTGCGGGTCATCACCGTATTGTTCGTGGTCGCGACAAGTTCAATGCCGGCTTCATAGTCGTTCCGCCGCACGTACTCGGCATAGGCCGCATCGAGCACCAGAAGCACATGCGAAGGCAGCGACGCCCGCAGCCGCCGCACGTCTCCGATCGGCACATAGGTCCCGGTCGGATTGTTCGGGTTGGCGAGAAAAACCATCCGCGTATTGGCCGTCACCTTGTCGAGGATCTTGTCGACATCCGCCGTCAAATTCGTCTCGCCGGCCACAACCGGGGTGGCCCCGCACGCGAGGATCGCGATGCGGTAGACCAGAAACCCATGTTGCGTGTAGATCGCCTCGTCCCCCGGCCCGAGATAGGCGTGGGCAAGCATCGTCAGAAGCTCGTCCGAGCCCGCCCCGCACACGATCCGTTGCGGATCAAGTCCGTAGCGCCGGCCGATGGCCTGCCTCAGCGCAGTGGCCTGGCCATCCGGGTACCGTTCCAGATCGGCCGCACCGGCCTTGTAGGCCTCGATCGCCGCGGCACTCGGTCCGAGCGGCGTCTCGTTCGACGAGAGCTTGATGGGCTTCAAGCCGCCGGGAACCTTGCTCTCGCCGGGCACGTAGGCCTCGATGGCAAGCACGCCGGGGCGGGGAGTGGGGGCGTGATTAGACATGCGCTTGGACGGTCTCTTGGGCTGACGGCGCGGACCGCGCCGTGACGGCTTGGTATACGACAGCGCAACGGGCGAAAAGGCGCGAATTGGTCTTTCTGGGGCTTGCCTTTATGACGGTGCGCTCCGCATTCGTCCACCCGTACCCTTGCGCGTCTCCGGGCGATTGAGTATTTAACCGCGACGTCGTGGTGATTTGGCCGGCCGGCTTGCAGCCACGTTAAACAACTCGCTAAAGGGCCGCGCGCTCCCGGTCACAAAGGGGCCCGGCCACAAGGCGGGGCGATCTGGCCGGGATTTTTCGTTTCCGGCCTCCTGTGAGAGGCGGCCGGATCTCGGAAGGCGCTGCAATGGCCAACTTCGAAACCCGCATCGACGCGGGCGCGCGTCAATCGCCGCCGAACGATGTGGCGTTGCGTCAGGTCACCGATCCTGAGAGCCTCGTCGTCCGCTTTCCCGCCGACGCGCCGCTCCGGCTCGACAGCGGCCGCGAAATCGCACCTCTGACCATCGCCTACCAGACCTATGGCGAACTGAATGCCGACAAATCGAACGCCATCTTGATTTGTCATGCCCTGACGGGCGACCAGCACGTCGCCAACAGGCATCCCGTGACGGGCAAAGGCGGCTGGTGGTCCACGATCGTCGGTCCGGGCAAGCCGATCGATACGGACCGCTTCTTCGTGATCTGCGCCAACATCCTCGGCGGATGCATGGGCTCGACCGGCCCTGCGTCGACGAACCCGTCGACAGGCCGGCCTTATGGCGTCGAGTTTCCGGTCATCACCATCGGCGACATGGTCAACGCCCAGGCGCGCCTTATCGACCATCTCGGCATCGACGGGCTGTTCTCTGTCATCGGCGGCTCCATGGGCGGCATGCAGGTGCTGCAGTGGTGCGCGCGCTACAAAGAGCGCGTGTTCACGGCCATGCCGATCGCCACGGCCCCCTGGCACACCGCACAGAACATCGCTTTCCATGAGGTCGGACGGCAGGCTGTCATGGCCGATCCCGACTGGCAAGGCGGCTCCTACTACGGCACGGAGGCGCGTCCCTCGCGCGGCCTTGCGGTGGCCCGCATGGCGGCCCACATTACCTACCTTTCCGAAAAGGCACTGCAGGACAAGTTTGGCCGCGGCTTGCAGAACCGCGACGCACACTCGTTTTCCTTCGATGCCGACTTCAAGATCGAAAGCTACCTGCGCCATCAGGGTTCGACCTTCGTGGACCGCTTCGACGCCAACAGCTATCTCTATATCACCCGCGCCATGGACTACTTCGATCTGGAAGCTGAATACGGCGGCAAACTCGCCAACGCCTTCACTGGCACCAAGACGCAGTTCTGCGTCGTATCCTTCACCAGCGACTGGCTCTACCCGACACGCGACAACAAGGAGATCGTGAAAGCGTTGAACGGCGTTGCCGCAAACGTTTCCTTCGTCGAGATCGAAAGCGATAAAGGCCACGACGCGTTCCTGCTGCATGAAGAAGAGTTCTTTGCAACCGTTCGCGGCTTCCTGAACGCCGCCGCCAAGAAGCTCGGCATCGCGTGAAGGACATGAACTTGCGATGAGCGTGACCGACCCGAACCTCCCCCGCACCGTTCGTGCAGACCACCGGCTCATTGCGGAAATGGTGAAGCCGGCATCGCGCGTGCTCGATGTAGGATGCGG
>JBLMYE010000092.1:0-3669 GCA_050258115.1 Deltaproteobacteria bacterium
ACCATGGTTGACGAAAGGTTAACGAAGCGCCGGAACAGGCCGAAGCCCAGCCATAACGATCACGGCCGGAGGTTTGGCCGCCGGCCGTTCCGTCAGTCCTGCGCGCCGGGATCGCCCTGGATCTGCGATCGCCGTGTCAGGACCGGTTGAGCCTTCACCGGCCGCCGGGCGCCTCTGACGGTCGGCGGCTGCTCACCGTCCGCGTCGCCGTCCTCGGGTTCGGGGCGTCGCGCCGGGGACGGCCGCACTCTCGTTTCCGGTACGGGACGGGCGCGAAACGGCAGCAGAGGGCGGCTGTACATGATCCGGGCTCCCGATCGAAGGGTTGGGGTCGCGCGCCCCATTGGGCGCCATACCCCCTATAATATGACGATCGACATATGCCGTGATCCCTGCGGCGCAACAAAGGCGGCCGGGATCATCCTCCGTCGCGACGCCTTCGCGTTTACTGCGGCGCGGCGGCAAAGTATGGAGTAGAAAGAGGTGGTGCTGCCGACACGGCACCGCGAGCCGGGGGCAGAGGCAGCGATGCGCTACGACGAGAACGACCAGGAAAGCCGCAACGTGGAAGACCGTCGCGGGCAGGGCGGCGGGTTCGGCGGGATGCCGGGCGGCATGCAGATCCCCATCGGCGGCCGCGGCGGCATGAGCCTCACGTCGCTTCTCATCATCGGCGCGATCATGCTCCTGTTCGGCATCAATCCGCTTGATCTCCTGACGGGCGGCGGCGGCCAGTTCCCGCAGATCGAGATGCCGCGCCAGGAAACACCCACGCGCCCGAGTGCCGGGCCCAACATTCCCGGCCTGCCTGGCGACAAATCCCGAACGGCTTCCACCGACGAGATGAAGGTCTTCATCGGCCGTGTGCTGGCCGATACCGAACAGGTCTGGACGCGGGTATTCCAGAGTTTCGGCAAAACCTACGACGAGCCGCAACTCGTCATCTTCGATCGCGGCACCCGCACGGCATGCGGAGTCGGCATGACCGCGATGGGCCCGTTCTATTGCCCGCTCGATCAGAAGATCTATATCGACCTCGCCTTCTATGACGAGCTGAAGCGCCGCTTCAACGCGCCGGGTGACTTCGCGCAGGCCTACGTGGTTGCCCATGAGGTTGGACATCACGTCCAGACGCTGCTCGGCATCGCCGACAAGGTGCAGTCCATGAAACAGCGGACGGACGAACGCACCGCCAACCAGCTTCAGGTCCGCATGGAGTTGCAGGCCGATTGCCTCGCCGGTGTCTGGGCGAACTTGAACCATCAGCTCAACAATCGCCTAGAGCCGGGCGACATCGAAGAAGGCCTGCGGGCCGCCAACGCCATCGGCGACGACATGATCCAGAAAAAGACGCAGGGCTACGTGGTGCCCGACGCGTTCACCCATGGATCGGCCGAGCAGCGGATGCGCTGGTTCACCATCGGATACAAGTCCGGCAAGATGCAGAGCTGCGACACCTTCAATACCGACAATCTCTAGCGCGTGTCTCTCTCGGCGGGAGGAACGCTTGCGACGGCCGCGACCCCTTCGCCGGCGCGGTCCGCATGGCTGACGACCGAAATGGCGCTGTTGTACGTGGCAGCGCCGCTCGCCATGCACGCCGCCGTGCATCAGGCCCGGATACCGCTGTTCGTCGCCCTGCTGCCCGTTCTCGCCGTGGTGGTGACGGCTCTGCTTGCGGACCGGAGCTTTTCCCTCAAGGCGGAGCTTGTGCGCGGCTTCGGCTGGCGAACGCTTCTCTCCATTCTGGCGGTGTTTTCGGTCGGGGCTCTCGGCATTTGGGCCTGGCTGATGGACACCCATCCCGATTGGCTGCTGGAGTTTCCGCGCAACCGTCCGCGCCTTTGGTTGACGGTCATGGCGGCCTATCCGCTCGTATCGGTGGCGACGCAGGAAATCGTCTACCGGACGTTCTTCTTTCATCGCTACGGGCCGCTGTTCGGTCACAGGAACGGCCTCGCGATCGCGGTCAACGGCCTCCTTTTCGGCTTTGCTCATGTCGTGGTGGGCCAGCCGTTCGCCGTCGCGGCGACGATGTTCGGCGGCTGCCTGTTCGCGGCCCGCTATCTTGAGACACGCTCCTTCTGGGCCGTCTTCCTGGAGCACACGCTCTGGGGCACCTTCATCTTCACGATCGGACTCGGCCGCTATTTCTTCACCGGCATTTCCAACGTCTGAGCGTGGTCTGCGGGTTCGCTAGCGCCGGCGGTCCTGCATGATTTCGAGCTGCAACTGCTGAATTTCGGCAAGCCGCTGCCACTGCCTGCTGATCAGATGATCGATCTTTTCGTGCAGATGTCGGATTTCGAGTTCGGCTTTGAGATTGACTTCGAAGTCGTTGAGCGCGCGCAGCCGGTCCTTCGCCTCCTGCCGCTTCTGGCTCATCATGATGATGGGCGCCTGAAGAGCTGCGAGGCATGACAGCACGAGATTGAGAAGGATGAACGGACAAGGATCGAAGGCCGCCCCCGCCCGTGCCGCGTTATAGGCCATCCAGATGCCGAGCAGCTTGGGAAAGATCACGATGAAGGTCCAGCTCACGCCGAAGCTGGCGAGCCGGTCGGAAAGCACGTCGCCCAGTGTCCGCTCCTTTTCGAACTGGGCCTCGATGTTACAGGACAACATCTCCCTGCCCGATAGGCTGGCGGCCGCCCGCCGCTCCAGTTCACGGTTCTCGTCGCTTTCGTCACGCAGCATCTCCTCGACATAGAGAGAGCGGAACCGCGCCACTTCCGAGCGGGCGATGAGCGCGTCGGGTGTCAAATCCGGATGTTCGCGCCTGATGCGCTCCACGAGGCTCGGCCGACGCTCGTCCAGGTGCACAAGTTCGGGCCGCGGCAGGTCGCGCCCGGTCACGGCCCACCTCGCGAAATTGGTTTTCTCGTCTTTCATGGGTCTCGATGTCGCGATTGGCGATATTGGGCCGTCGCCCGGTTGCCTCGGGAATTGAGCTTCGGCCGGTGATCCGTTACAACCCGCCCCGACCCCGAAATAGGCAACGCGAAAGGCGCCTCCGATGGCTGCGGCCCACCAGTACGTCTATCACATGCACAAGCTGTCCAAGGCCTATCCGGGCGGCAAGCAGGTGCTGAAGGACATCTCGCTCTCGTTCCTGCCCGGCGCCAAGATCGGCGTCGTGGGTCTGAACGGCGCGGGCAAGTCCACCCTTCTGAAGATTATGGCTGGTGTCACCGACGACTTCGTGGGCGAGGCGTGGGCTGCCGACGGCATCAAGGTCGGCTACCTGCCCCAGGAGCCCGAACTCGATGCATCCAAGGACGTGCTCGGCAATGCTATGGAGGGCGTGGCCGAAAAGAAGGCGATCCTGGATCGTTACAACGAGATCGCGGCCAACTATTCCGACGAGACGGCCGACGAGATGACGGCTCTCCAGGATCAGATCGACGCCCAGAACCTTTGGGACCTCGACACGCAGGTGGAGCAGGCGCTCGACGCCCTGCGCTGCCCGCCCGGCGATGCGGATGTCACGAAGCTCTCGGGCGGTGAGAAGCGCCGCGTGGCGCTGACGCGCCTACTGTTGTCGAAGCCCGATATCCTGCTGCTCGACGAACCGACGAACCACCTCGATGCGGAATCGGTCGCCTGGCTCGAACGCTATCTGAAGGAGTATGCGGGCTGCGTCATCCTCGTCACGCATGATCGCTACTT
>JBLMYE010000093.1:0-10333 GCA_050258115.1 Deltaproteobacteria bacterium
GACCAGCCGGGCGAGATCTGAGCCGAGCCCGTGAACTTGACGTTCGAACCGAGCGTCGTGCCGAGGTCGTGGACGTAGGTGTTGGATTCCACACCGTCGTCCCAGAAGGTGACCTGCTGGCCGACCCAGCCGGAGACCGTCAGAGAGACCTTGCGGTTGCCCTTGCGGGCCGTGGTTGCCTCGAGCTCCGCGATGCGCTCCTCGAGGTCAGCGCAGCAGTTCCCCCCAAGGTCTGCTGCCGACGCGCTGGTGATGGACATGCCGCTCGCGAGGAGCCCGGCCGCCACCAGTGCGTAGAGGTTGTGTTTCTTCATTACCCTTCTCCCGTCTACTAACTTTAAGAACGGGCGATTGACGCAACTGTTGCTCTGCACAACAAAACCAACGCCAAACGCTCAATCTCGACCAGCGGTCAAAGCCACGCTCCGAATCACCGCTCAGGGCAGGATACTAAGCAGATCGATCCGGCCGGCGAAACGGTAAACTGCCCGACTTCTGTGGATTCCCCCCGCATTGTGGCGCATTAGCCACGACGCCAGCAGCACCCTCCAATCTATTGTTTTTATTATTTTTTCTTGGGAATTCGTCGCTTCCGGGCTGGCTCGACGCGACGTTTTTCGACTTTGGGTCACACGCGGACGAAGCCCGCCCGTACCCTTCAAATCATTCTTCCGGCGATGTCGACAATCAGAACCCGGACATAGTTTATGGCCTCTTAGCGGGCGGCCGGGAGGGGCGAAATTTTCTTCTCCGCCGCCTTGTGGGTTGCCGGCGCTTCGCGTAAATTGTTGCATCGCAACACGATAACCCACCACCCTTCCCGGGAACCCCTGCCGATGGCGGATCGTTCGGATGATCGGTCACACCCGCCTTTGGCAATCTCGCCACAATTTTCAGGCAAATCTTCCGTGCCGACGATGACCTACTGCGCCGGGGGGCCAGCATCGGAAGCGCGGGGACCATCGCACATCGGACGTCTTGTCTGGCAGCGGCTGAAGCCGCCTCGGACGCCAACTCGATCTGCGGCTCTGCCTGCCTCTCAGACCAAACAGACGACATTCCGCATGACCGAGACCACCGAGGGACCCTCACGCCGCGCCCTGCTCTTGAACGGAGGGGCACTGGCCGCATTGTTCGGCGTGGTTCAACTGGTCGGCTCTGGCGATGCCGCGCTCGCGCAGGACGCGCCCGTCGCCACGGAGCCGTTCGCAGCCAAGGACGTGCTGAAGCTGGCCGAAGACCTGGCGGCTCGGGATTACGAGCGGCCGCAGATCGAGGTGCCGGAACCCTTTAATGCCCTGACCGCTGCTCAGTATCGCGACATCCGCTTTCGAAACGAACAGGCGATCTGGCAATCCGAACGGCTTGGGGTCGAAGTTCAACTGCTGCCGAGGGGGTGGATCTATGACGTACCCGTCGAGATCCGCATCGTCGAAGACGGGCAGGCACGCCGGCTGATCGCCGACAGCCGGATGTTTATATTCGGACCCACGATCCCGTCGGCTCCCGAAGCCGCGCCGTTCGGATTTTCCGGTTTCCGGCTCGTCGGGCCACTCAGCCGCGCCGATCGGGTGGACGAGTTCGCCGTTTTTCAAGGCGCGAGCTATTTCCGCGCCGTCGGCAGCGGTCAGGTCTACGGGCTTTCGGCGCGCGGGCTCGCCGTCAACACAGCGCAGCCGGCGGGCGAGGAGTTTCCGATTTTCCGCGCGTTCTGGATCGAGAAACCGCGCATTCCCGGTGGCGAAGTGATCGTCCACGCGCTCCTCGACAGCCCATCGGTGGCCGGTGCGTTCCGCTTTACGATCGCCCAGGGCAACACCACCGGAATGCTGGTGGACGCGGTGCTTTACGCCCGGCGGAGCCTCAAGCATTTCGGCCTTGCGCCCTTGACCAGCATGTTCCTGAAAGGCCGGGCACAGCACCGCGTCAACGGCGACCTCAGGCCCGCCGTGCACAATAGCGATGGTCTGGCCATTCTGAACGGACGCGGAGAGCGTATTTGGCGGCCGCTGACCAACCCCCGCACGCTGCAGATCAGCGCCTTCATCGACAAAAACCCGCGTGGCTTCGGTCTCATCCAGCGCGACCGCAGCTTCGATACCTTCGACGACCTCGCCGCGCGCTTCGAACGGCGGCCGAGCCTTTGGGTGGAACCGCGCGGCAGCTGGGGCGACGGCTACGTCGAACTGATCGAAATTCCCTCCGAGGAGGAGATCCACGACAACATCGTGGCGTACTGGACTCCTGCAAATGCGCTGGAACCGGGTAAGCCTCTGCCGCTTTCTTATAAACTTTTCTGGGGCAGTGATGTGCCGCTCGCAGCCTCCGCGGCCCGGATCGTGCGCACATCGGCAGGGCTGTCCAAAAAGGAAAACTGGGCACGTTTCGCCATCGATTTCGCCGGGCCTGCGCTAACGGAATCGGCCGAGTTGCCCGGTATCGATCTGACCGTCAGCGCCGGGACCGTGTATGATGCGCGCGTGCTGCCCCATCCCGCCATTGGCGGTGTGCGGGTGATTTTCGACTTCGATACGGGCGGATCGGAAATGAGCGAGATGCGTCTCTCCTTGAAAAGAGGCGACGCAACGATATCTGAAACATGGCTTTACCGGTGGACCGCCTGATGACCGAGATACGCCATTTGGACGACGGGCTCGTGGCCGCCGGACCCTTCGCCGGACCGGTCGCGATGGCTCCTGGCCCGGTTCACAAGGATGCCAGCGATCCCGCGCTCCTGCCGGCAGAGGCGCCGCTTGCGATGCCGTCGCAGGATCTGTCCATCAAAGTTCCTCGCCCGGCTGCTTCCGCGAGGGGCCGCGCCTGGGTGCCTCGGGCAGCTGTGGTCGTGGGCGCGCTGTCGCTGACCGCTGCCTTCGCCTACGAACTTTATGGCGTCCTGTCGTTCGTGGCCATGACGCCGATTCAGTTCGTGTTCCTCATTCTGTCGACGGTCACGTTCGGCTGGATCGCATTCGGATCGCTCAGCGCAGCGATGGGCTTCCTGCCCCTCTTTGCAGGCGACAAGATCGACACGCTGGCCGTCGCTCCCGCGGACGGACCGCTCGAGGCCCGTACCGCGCTGCTGTTTCCCGTCTATCACGAGGAACCGCACCGGATCGCCGGAACGATCGCGGCGATGGTCGAAGAGCTTCTGCATCTGGGAAAGGCGCAGAACTTCGACGTCTTCGTGCTCTCCGATACGCGCGGCGCCAACGAGGGTGAGGCGGAGGAAGCTTGTTACCGTGAGCTGGCCAGCCGGCTCGGGGGCCTCGTCAACGTGTATTACCGCCGGCGCATCGAGAACACCGCGCGCAAGGCCGGCAACATCGAGGACTGGGTCGAGCGGTTCGGCGGACGCTACGATCACTTTATCATTCTCGACGCCGACAGCGTGATGTCGGGCCAATCCGTGGTTCGGCTGGCGCGCACCATGGAGCGCGAGCCGCGCGCGGGTCTCATTCAGTCGATCCCGCGGCTGACGGGGGCGACGACGCTGCTGCAGCGCCTGCAACAGTTCGCTTCCAACGTCTACGGTCCGGCCGTTGCCGGGGGGCTCGCATCCTGGCACCGCGACCAGGGCAACTACTGGGGCCACAACGCGATCATCCGCACGGCGGCCTTCGCCGGCGCGGCGGGATTGCCGGTGCTCACCGGACGCAAACCGTTCGGCGGACCGATCCTCAGTCACGACTTCGTCGAGGCGGCCCTGCTGCAAAGGGCCGGCTGGGGCGTGCACATGGTGCCGAGCCTGCAGGGCTCCTACGAGGGCATGCCGCCGGGCCTCGTAGATCTCATCGTTCGGGACCGCCGCTGGGCACAGGGTAATCTTCAGCACCTTGCGCTCATCCCGCGCCGGGGACTGACCGCCATGGGGCGTGTGCATCTCTCGATGGGCGCCTTCGCTTATGTCGTGTCCGCGATCTGGGCGCTGTCGCTCATGACCGGCATCGTGCTCGCGCTGCAAAGCCAGCAGCTCATTCCGAGCTATTTCCAGGACAGCAAGACGCTGTTCCCCATCTGGCCCGTGATCGATCCGGGCGCCGCCATGCGGCTCTTTCTCGGCACGATGGCCGTGGTTCTCCTGCCGAAGGCGCTCGGTCTGGCGCTCGAGGTCAAGCGCGCGGCGGAGGCGGGCGAACTCTTCGGCTTGCCGCGCGCGCTGGCGGCGGTGACCATCGAGACGTTTTTCTCGATGCTGCTCGCACCCATTCTGATGCTGACGCAGACGTCGGCCGTCGTGCAGATCCTGTCGGGCATCGACGGCGGCTGGAAGGCGCAGCGGCGGGACGACGGAACGGTTCCGTTCCAGTTCGCCATGCGGTTTCACGCCTGGCACATGGCGGCCGGCGCGGTGATTGCCTTCATCTGCTGGCTCGTCTCGCCGGGTCTGCTCTTGTGGATGATGCCGGTGATCGCGGGCCTCGTGCTGGCGGGGCCGCTCAACTGGTTGACCGGGCAGCCCGCCGGACCGGCGATGTCGGCGGTTCTGAGCACGTGGGACGATCGCGACGTGCCGCCGATCCTCGTCAGGGCGCGCGAGCTTTCGGCCGAATGGCAGACGCGTTTCTCCACGTCGGCCGCTGCGCGCAGGACGCCTGCCAACGACACCGGCGACGTGCCCGTGCCGCGAGCCGCATGACGTTACTAGGTTGACCGGCCCGCCGCACCGCTCTCGTCGGCCGCCTTGATCTTCCGGAATATCTCCGGAACGAGGTCGCGCACGCGGATTTCGGGTACATCCAGGAACGGCAGCGGACGCGTCACGGTGAGCGCCGCGACGCCGACGCGCGCCGTCAAAGCCCCGTTGAACGCCGCTTCACCGAGCCGCCGGCTCAAGCGCCTGAGAAGATCCTGTCCGAGAAACTGTCCGAGCAGATCGTCGGTCATGGCAAGGCCGCCGGTCGCCACGATATGGCCGACGACGAGACCGGCGAGCCGCAGGGTGCCGGTGAGGCCGGGCCGGCCGCCGTAGATGGTTGCAAGGGTGCGCAGCATGCGCAGATTTTCGAAAGCGACGAAGAGCATGGCGATCAACGCCATAGGCGAGATCGCGCTCACGGTGGCGACGCGCTTCGCCGACTTCAGAATCTGACGACGGGCCTGATCGTCCAGCGGCGCCATGACTTCGCGGTCGGCGAGACGAAGCAGATCGCCGGGGTCGCGTCCGTCGCTGGCATGCTCGGCCAGACGGGCCAGTCCCCATCGGCAGTCGGCCCGGTGGCCGAGCAGGCGCTGGAGAGCGGCAACCGCGGCCTGCTCGGCTTTCATGTCCTGGCGCGCAAGAGCCACCGACACGGATTCGTGGAGCGCCTGCAGCCGGCCGAGTCGGAACAGGCCGACGATCTCGCGCAACAGCAGTACGAACGCGGCGACAACGGCCGTCAGTCCAAGCCCCGTTGCGAGCCAACCGATCCAGTCGTCGCGCTCAAAGGCGACGGACACGAAGCGGCCGAACGCGAGCCCGGCCGCCAGCCCCGCCAATCCGGTGATCGCGGACAAGAGGATGGCCCCCCACCTGATACCCCTTCTCAGTTCCTCCGGTGTGGGCGTCACGCGGACCTCGCCGGAAACGGGACGATCGCTCTTGGCGGCGCGCGCGGCGGCCACCGGTTCGATCTTCGCGTCCGTGACTTCGAACACCTGCGGCGCGCGGGGCTGCGACTTGGGCCGAGCGGCGTCGGGGCCATCTGCGTCAGTCATGACAGCCAATCCCCCAGAAGGTAATCGAGCGCACGGTCGAGGCGAATATGGGGCGTCGGCGCGGGTTCAGCGGAACCGGGAGCTTGCGCGAGGCGCGGCGGACGGAACCGCACGAACGTGGCAGCGGCACCGGCGAGTTCGCGGCCGGGGTGGGCGAGCGCATCCTGAGGATCGGCCGGGAGATCGCCCGGAAAGATGACCGCTTCGCGCCGGCCATCGAACGACTTTCCCGCGACCACTTCCCCGGGCATCGGAACACCGGCGATACAGGGTAACGTCTCGCCGGCATGCTTCACCTCGGCTTCGCGAGTCGCGCGCAGCGCCGAAATCGCCATCACGCGCACGTCGCCACCGGCGGTCGTCACCCGCTGCGCTGCCCGTTCGGTCAAAGCCATGAGAATGGCCTCGAGCCGGTCGTGGCTGGTTCGACTGACGTGATCGGCTTTCGTGGCGGCAAACAGCACGCGATCGATGCGGCGCGCATAGAGGCTCGACAGCCACGAACTTGCGCCCGGCCGGAAGGCGTGCAGAACGCTCGTCATGGCGTCTTCCAGATCGCTGACACTGTCCGGCCCGCGCGAGAGGGAGCCCAGCACGTCGACCAGCACGATCTGCCGGTCGAGCTTGAGGAAATGGTTGCGGAAGAACGGTTTGACGACTTCGCGCTTGTAGCTCTCATAGCGCTTCTCCAGCAGGCGGCGGAGCGGGCTCGCTTGCGCATCGGGCGGGCCTGGGTGGAGCGGAAAGAACGTCAACAGCGGTGATCCGGCAAGATCGCCGGGCATCAGGAAGCGACCCGGCGTCAAGGCGCCGACGCCCTGTTCGCAGGCTTTGACCTCGGCGAGGTAGGCGGTGAACAAGCGCGCCCCTTCGATGGCGGCCTGCTCTGCGTCCGGGAGCGTCACGGACCGTCCGGCGAACGCTCGCCACTCGCTGGAGAGTTGAGACCGCTGCGGGGCTTCGGCCTTGCAGATGGCATCCCGGCACCAGGCCTCGAACGGCTGGTCGAGCAACGACAGATCGACGAGCCACTCGCCCGGATAGTCGACGATATCGACATGCAGTCGGTCGAGCCTGAGCAGGCGCCGGAGCATGTCGCGGGGCCTGAAACTCAGCGTCAACCGCAGCTCGGAAATGCGCCGCGTGCTTTCCGGCCACTCGGCGGGATCCTTCGCGAAAGCTGCGAGGTGGGCTTCATAATCGAATCGCGGCACCGCATCGTCGGGCTGGGGTTCAAGGATGCAGTCCAGTAGGCGTCCTTCGGCTTCTGGGGCAAAGAACGGAAGCCGGCCGCCAATCATCAAATTGCGCACCATCGCCGTGATGAACACGGTCTTGCCTGCGCGGGACAGCCCCGTGACGCCGAGGCGGACGGTTGGCGTCAATGCATCTCTGAGGCTAGCGCCAGCCGTACGGAAAGAGGATCGGCTCGGCAGTTCGAAGGCGGGGCGGCTCAAGGGGAACATCTCCAGTCCCCTTACCTAGGCCCACACCTACCGGGCTGCAAGGTGGCAGCACCGGCGAAGCCGCCCGCGGGGGGCCTGTTCAGCCGAACGACACATGATGGAAGACGACGAAAATACCGGCGCCGATGACGATGAGGCCCATCAGCAAGATCGCGCCCGAACGAAGAAACTCGCCCATCACACTCATCTCCGCAAGCCTGGATCGGCTTCTTATCCGGGACGGTAACGGGGACCTATTGAACCAGCCGTGAAGCGGCGGTTCATCGGACATTCATCATGCAGGGAACGCCCTATGCCGGCGGCGTCCAGAGGACCTGTTCGATGTGCGTGGCGCCGGCGGCCAGCATCACGAGGCGGTCGAACCCCAGTGCGCAACCAGCGGCTGGCGGCATCTGCACGAGGGCTGCGAGGAAATCCTCGTCGATCGGATAGCGCTCGCCGTAGATCTTCTCTTTCAGGGTCATCTGGGCTTCCAGATTGCGGCGCTGAGCGGCGGGATCGGTGAGTTCACCGAAACCGTTCGCGAGTTCCACACCGCAGCAATAAAGCTCGAACCGTTCGGCGACGCGAGGATCGCGCGGCGAGGGACGCGCGAGGGCGGCCTCCGCGAGGGGGTATTCGACGAGAAGCTGCGGCTGGCCCACGCCGAGCTTCGGTTCGATGCGGGCGGCAAGAACGCGCGCGTAAAGGTCGGACCAGCTGTCGTCCTCGCGAACCGTGATGCCTTGGGCCGCGACCTGCCTCGCGAGTGCGTCGCGATCGGTTACGCCTTCGGGATCGATGGTTGCGAGGAGATCGACGCCGGCGTGGCGCTGGAATGCCTCCGCGGCCGTGATGCGCTCGGCGGCGCCATTCGGCACCGAGACCAGACCACGCCAGGACACGAGCCGCTGGCCGGTCGTGGCGCAGGCGAGACGCAGCAGATGCGCGGCGTCTTCCATGACGTGCTCGTAGGGCGCACCGGCGCGGTACCACTCGAGCATGGTGAACTCGGTCGCGTGCAGGGGTCCTCGCTCCCGGTTTCGAAAGCAGGGTGTGAACGCGAAGATCTTCTCCTCGCCGGCCGCCAGCAACTTTTTCCTCGCGAACTCGGGCGACGTGTGCAGATAGCGCCGTGTGCGGACGAGGTCAGGTCCAACGATCTCCGTGGCCAGTGCGTGCAGGTGGGCCTCGTTGCCGGGAGAGACCTGCAGGCACTGGGGCTCGACCTCGACGAAGCCCTGCGTCTCGAACCAGGCCCTGACGGCCGCCTTGATGCGCCCGCGCGCGGACAGGAACGGGCGCCGGTCCAGATGCCGGTCGCGGTGCCACCAAGGGGAAATTGTGCTCATGTTTTCCGCGACTTCCGCAAAGTGGGTGGGCAAGAGGCGAGGGCCGATCGGCCGCACTTGGCCTTTTGGATGCGAATAGAGTATGAGAGGCGCACTGATCCCCCGCCGCCTCCCCGCTGTTCACGGCTTCTGGCATCGCGCTTCGCCGGCGCGTCGAAAGGAGCGGCTTTGATGGAGACCACTCGTGGCCAAGGTTATCGCAAGCTCGGTGCGCAAGGGCAACGTGCTCGATCTGGATGGCAAGCTCGCCATCGTCATGCATGCCGAGAACATTCACCCAGGCAAGGGAACGCCGGTGACGCATCTGGAAATGCGGCGAATCGCGGACGGCGTGAAGATCGTCGAACGCTACCGCACGACCGATCAAGTCGAACGCGCCTACCTGGAGGAGAAGGACTTCAACTACCTCTATGAAGACGACATGGGCTACAATTTCATGCAGCCGGAAACCTACGACCAGATCACCATCCCGAAGGACGTGATCGGCGATCAGGCCCAGTGGCTACAGGAAGGCATGACCTGCTCGGTTTCCCTGCATGAGGGCAACCCCATCGCGATCGAGCTTCCCCAGCGCGTGACGCTGGAGATCGTCGAGGCGGAACCCGTAGTGAAGGGCCAGACGGCTTCGTCGTCCTACAAGACCGCGAAGCTTTCGAACGGGGCGCGCGTGATGGTGCCGCCGCACATCGAAGCCGGGACGCGCGTCGTCGTCATGACGGCGGACGGGTCGTACGTGGAGCGCGCCAAGGACTGACCGGAGCGCACTTTCCAGGGCGCGAAAGCGGGCAAACAATCGAACGCCGGATGCGACT
The DNA here is from genome assembly GCA_050258115.1 of Deltaproteobacteria bacterium. Classification (GTDB taxonomy): domain Bacteria; phylum Pseudomonadota; class Alphaproteobacteria; order Rhizobiales; family Hyphomicrobiaceae; genus JAGVSR01. The sequence goes on from JBLMYE010000093.1 coordinate 9,310, forward strand.
GCATCCGGCGTTTTTTGTCAGGCGATGCGCTCGATCTCGGCGGTCGTCGCACCCATCGTAACGCTGTCGCCTTCGACTTTTCCGACGAGCGCGCGCGCCAGCGGGGAGACATAGGAGACCGTGCCCCTGGAGGGATCGGCCTCGTCCTCACCCACCAGACGGTAGGTCACCCGGCGGCCATCGGCGCGCAGGAGTGTGACGCGCGAGCCGAACTGGATCGCTCCGGTGTCGACGGGGTCGGGCATCAGTTCCGCGGACTGCTGGCGCTGCGACCAGTAGCGCAGGTCCCGCGCGAGCCGCTGCAGTTCAGCCCGATCGGCCGCGGCCTGCGCCGCTGCATAGGCAGTGGTGAGCCGCCGGACTTCCGCTTCGATCGCGGCAAGCCCTTCGGCTGTGACCAGGTTGCGGTGCTCGGAAATGGGCCTGTCGGGCAGGTCTTCCAGGCCCTCTCCGGTATCTTCTTTGACAAATGCGCGGCTCATGCGGGCAACTCTAAGCCTTCCTCACGGCAGATGACAGCCTTCGCGCATGCAAGCCCGTCAGAGGCGCGGCCCGGACGATCACCCCTCGAGCGCCCTGGCGACGGCGGCGGTGATGTCGGGCACCGTGTGGCCCGTCAGATCCTTGTCGAGGGTGGCCACGATTTTACGGGCCAGCGCCCCACCTGCGGCCTTGCGCATCTCTCCCAATGCCACCGGCGGCGCCACGACGACGAGATCGTCGAAGCGACCGGCCTCGGAATCCTTGGCGAGATCGGCGACGATCTGGTCGACGAAACGGTCCTCCGCGCGCCTGTGGAGATCATTCTCAGCGATGGCCGAGCGATGCTCGCCGACCGACGAAAATGCGCGCGGAGGCTTGTCGCGCCCCTGCTCGCTCGTCTTGGGATTGTCCTGCTCGTAGACGCGAACGACCTTCAGCGACGGTTCCATCGCGTTGCCCTCATTGACGAGCACGAGTCCCCGCGCGCCATCGGCCACGACGACCCACATTCCGGCTTTGATCTTCATAGTGGCTCCTTTTT
>JBLMYE010000094.1:0-3286 GCA_050258115.1 Deltaproteobacteria bacterium
GGCAGGCCGAATCTTCCAGGAGCGTCAGTCAAACATTCCGATCGCCTGTGAATTGCCCCAGGTCCTCGAAGAGCGGCTGTTCGAGCTGACCCGCCACATCCGGTCGAAGATGTCGAAATAGACCCGTGTCTCGCGATCAGGAAAGCCCGCGAACGCAATCGCGTTTGCGGGCTCGTTGTTTTGGCGACACGCCTCAGGGCACAGGCGTCGCTGGCACAAGGTCGTTTCCGATAGATTGCCAGCCGTCCGTTCCGTCAGGGAACCATATCACTGACGTGTAGCCCCAGGCGATCGCTCGCTTGGCGGCGTTCCAGGACATCCAGCAGTCCTTCAGGCAGAAAAACACCACGGGTCTGGATTTGTCGTTCCCAGTCAGCGCCTCGAGCCGCGTGCGGAAGTAATTCTCAAAATCCGGCGAGAGAACGCCGTAGCCTGTGTTGGGTAGCCAGTGTGTGCCGGCGATGGTTGCGTGAGCGGGATCGCGCCAGACAGTTCCAGCCGGCAGGTTCGGTGGTTTGGGTGCGCGCGGGTAGACGTCGACGAAGACCGCAGCCCGGTCTTTCAACAGAGCTTCCGCCCGATCGGCGTCGATCACCACGGCGCCCTTGAGCGTTTTCGGCACAGGCATGCGGTAGCCGTCGGTGCGATAGCCTTCCGGCTCTGGCACTTCGCCAGTCGCCGCTGGCGGGGTGATCGACCTGGGGTCGACAAAGTCGCCCGTGGCGTGAGCTTGTTGCCAACCCAAAATCAGGAGCGCGCAACCGGCCAGCGACAACGCGCGGCCAGCAGTTGCTACCGCTGACCGCGCGAGATTGAGAGCGACGTTCGTCCCGCTTTCGTTCATTAACGGCGCCGGTTACCTGCGGGCCGCGGTGATCGGCTTCAGGTCTTCATCGAGGATGGGCACGTTGAACTGCAGCAGGATCTCGTCGATATCGCCCTGGCGTTTTTTGATGATATCGTTCAGCTGCCGCTTCCAGTTGGATTCGTTGGCCCGCACACCCATCGTGATGCGATAGTCGGGCTTAGCCGTACCGGGCACATGCTCGATGATTGGCACCACCGTCAGTTTGTCAAGGTGAGGCTTCAAGAACCAGCCTGCGAAGGGCCCCCACAGCACGCCGACATCGATCTCGCCACTCAGGACGTCGTTGATGATGTCCTGCTCGGGATTGAGATAACGGCGATCGACGTTGATCAGGTAGGACTTCGCATTCGGCATCAGACCGGCCTTGGCGATCTGGTCGCCGATCGGTCCGCCCTGATTGCTCACGCGCTTGCCCTGCATCTTGGGATCGGAAAAGGACGTCACGCCTTCGAGGTCGCTGCCTTTCTTGTAAAACATTACGTAGGTCGTGTGATAATAGTGGTTGGTGTTAAGGGTATACTCGTCGGCCTGAACCGTTCCCAGCACCAGGTCGCATTTCTTGGCAGCCAGCGTGCGGCGAATGAGGCCGAAGCCGCCCGGATACCATGTGTATTCGACGGGCACCTTCAGTTCGTCGGCGATGACTTCGGCGATCTTGTTCTCGAAGCCTTCACCTTTGTCGTTGGAATACGGCATGTTCTCGGGGATCGAGCAGACACGCAGAACCTTGCGGTTCACGGCGTCGGCGAGATTGCCGTCGGCGGCCTGCGCAGGCGCGAAGCCGCCGAGCGTCAGGGCCACGACGGCCCACAGCGTTTTCTTCATGGAGCTCTCGTTTCGTTTTTCCCGGCCCGGGCCGCGTGAGACGCGCAGACCGCGAGCGTGATGTTCTTATGTTTCGGACGGAGGCACCCATGACTGACGGGTGTTCCGCTTGCCTCGTGACATATACGGTTGCCGGACGGCACCTGCACATGAAGTTCTTGTCATGCTGCGGCCGAAAATGGGAACTCGGCGGCCGTTCCCGTCCGCCGCGTTCCCGGTTTTCCACCAAGCGTCAGTCTCCGAGGCATGCCTTTTCGGCGACGACGGCTTCCTGCGGCTTCTCTGCGCGCTGGTCGGCGCTGATGCGGCCGCCCGGCAGGGCGTCCGTGGCGCGGGCGCGTAGATAGACGTACAGGTCGTCCACGTAGCACATGACGTTCTTGTTATCGCCGAGCGCCGGCATGATGAACTTCGTGCCGCCAACGTCGCGAACCTGGCCGCTGGCCACGATCTGGAGGAACTTGGCGTAGTCCATCGTCTTCAGAGAGTCCTTCAGAGCCGGAGCGTAGGTCGAGCCTTCCGCGTTCGGGCCGTGGCAGACGTGGCATTCCGCATGGTAACGCCGCCAGCCCGAATAGGTCATCCAATCGACCTTCTTCACGACGTCCGTGTTCTCGGTTCCACGCTCGATGTTGAAGGTCGGCGAGCCGTCGGGAAGCACCCAGCGCCCCCCTTCCCACTTCTTGCCCTCCTGGGCGGCTTGGAGAACTGCCGGATCGGGCAACGGGCTCTCAGCTCCCGGTGTCTTTGCCGCCGGCATCGCAGGTGCCTCCGGCGGCGCGGGGGTTGCCGCCGTCTCTGCTGCGGCGGGGGCAGGCGCCGGCGCGGGGGTTTCGGTGGCAGGAGCCGCGGCTTCGGCCACTTTCTCCGGCTGGGGCGGTGGTTCCGAAGAGGGAGCCGGTGTCTCGGCCTTCTGCTCGGCAGCGGGTTCGGACGCCGGTGCCGCCTCGGGTGCTGGTGCAGGCTCCGGAGCTGCGGCGGGGGCCGGGTCCGCAGCCGGGGCGGGCACCTCGGCTTTTTGTTCGGGCGAGGGTTCGACGGCGGGAGCCGGCGTTTCGGCCTTCTGTTCGGCAGCCGGTTCGGGCGCGGCCGGAGCGGCGGCCGGCGCAGGCTCGGTAGCCGGGGCAGGTGCCGGCTCTGCGGGAGCTGCCGCGACCGGTGCCTCGGCGGGTTTCGGCGCCTCGGCCTTCTTCTCTTCCTCGCCGCACGCACCGAGCGTCAGCGCCAGGGACACGGCAGCCGCAATACCGGCGCGCCGTGCGAGGATCTTGTTCGTCATCGCGTCGCTTACTCCCTAGGAAGCCCGCCGCTGACCGGCGTGGCATTTATGGGAGTAATATGACGTGGAAATTCCGGATTGAAATAGTCAGGACCGCGTTTTTTTGGTGCGATTGACCGCCGTCGTTAAAACGACAGCGGCGGCTCCGAGGGGAACCGCCGCTTTCGTAACTTAGCAATCGTCGTCTCGACCCCGCCCGAACCTCAGTCTCCGAGGCATGCCTTTTCGGCGACGACGGCTTCCTGCGGCTTCTCTGCGCGCTGGTCGGCGCTGATGCGGCCGCCCGGCAGGGCGTCCGTGGCGCGGGCGCGTAG
>JBLMYE010000095.1:0-7376 GCA_050258115.1 Deltaproteobacteria bacterium
CCTCGTTATCTTGTGACTAGCGAAGAGAAGCCAAATCTTCCGCAAGATGGGGGCGTCCCGGGGAACCGGGGCGCCCTTTTGCATGGGATGAGGCCGTCGCGCGCCCCCCGCGCGGGTAGACGTCCGGGGTCGCCCCCGCTAAACCTGCCCCCGCCGGCGGGACATGACCCTCCGGGCGGGACGGGAAGGGGCTTTAAGGCGCATGGCGGATACGAAGACGGCGGTCAGCAGCCGCGACATGGCGAACGCCATCCGCGTTCTGTCCATGGATGCGGTGCAGAAGGCGAACTCGGGCCACCCCGGAATGCCCATGGGCATGGCCGACGTCGCCACCGTGCTCTTCTGTGAGCACCTCAGGTTCGATCCCTCCGATCCGTGCTGGCCCGACCGCGACCGCTTCGTGCTCTCCGCCGGGCACGGCTCCATGCTGCTCTACGCGCTCCTCTATCTCACCGGCTATCCGGGCATGACGATCGAGGAATTGCAGAACTTCCGGCAGCTCGGCTCCAAGACCGCGGGCCATCCCGAGTTCGGCCACGCGGCCGGCATCGAGACGACGACGGGACCGCTCGGGCAGGGGATCGCGAACGCCGTCGGCATGGCGCTGGCGGAGCGGATGCAGGCCGCCCGGCACGGTAACGATGTCGTCGATCACTGGACCTATGTGATCGCTGGCGACGGCTGCCTCATGGAAGGCATCAGCCACGAGGCGATCTCGCTCGCCGGGCATCTGAAGCTCGGCAAGCTCATCGTCTTCTGGGACGACAATTCGATCTCCATCGACGGGCCGACGAATTTGTCGGTGTCCGACGACCAGATCCGCCGGTTCGAGGCATGCGGGTGGAACACGATTGCGATCGACGGCCACGATCACGCGGCGATCTCCGCGGCGATCAGGAAGGCAAAGTCCGATCCGTCGAAGCCCTGGCTGATCGCGGCGCGCACCATCATCGGCTACGGCGCGCCCACGAAGCAGGGCACGAAGGATACCCACGGCAGTCCGCTCGGGGCCGACGAGGTGGCGCGCACGCGCGAGGCGCTGGGCTGGACCGCGCCGCCGTTCGAGATCCCGGCGCCGGTGCTGGACGCGTGGCGGGCGGTCGGCGCGAAGGGGCACAAGCTCGGCGCGGCCTGGCGGGCGAAGGCGGCGACGGTCGACTGCGCAACGGAACTGCATGTGGACGACGAGGCGCTCGTCGGCGCCATCGAGGCCGCCAAGACGCAGTTTGCCTCCGATACCGCAAAGCGCGCCTCGCGCGTGTGGTCGCAGATGACGCTGGAGCATCTGATCCCCGCCGTGCCCTGCCTCGTCGGCGGCTCGGCCGACCTCACACCTTCCAACGGCACCAAGACGTCCCACTACAAACCCGTCACCGCCGCCAACAACTACGACGGCAACTACATCCACTTCGGCGTCCGCGAACATGCCATGGCCGCCGCCATGAACGGCATCGCGCTGCACGGCGGGTTCATTCCGTTCGGCGCGACGTTCCTCGTCTTCACCGATTATTGCCGCCCCTCGATCCGTCTCTCGGCGCTGATGGGGCTGCGCGCCATCTACGTGATGACTCACGACTCGATCGGTGTCGGCGAGGACGGTCCGACGCATCAGCCCGTCGAACATCTGGCGGCGTTGCGCGCCATCCCCGGATTGCAGGTGCTGCGCCCGGCGGACGCGATCGAAACGGCCGAGGCGTGGCACATCGCGCTCGCGTCCAATAACCGTCCGACCGTGATGGCGCTGACGCGCGATGCCGTGCCGACGAAATTGCGCGCGGGAGCGGTCGAGGAGAATCTGACGGCGAAGGGCGCCTACGTCGTCAGCGGCGGAGAGGGGCGGGACGTCACGATCCTTGCCACCGGTTCGGAAGTGGCCGTTGCCGTCGAGGCCCAGGCCCTGCTCGCCAAGGATGGGATCAAGGCCGCGGTCGTCTCGATGCCCTCGTTCGAACTATTCCGCCAACAGCCCGATCTCTACAAGGACAGCGTACTGGGGCACGCCCCCCGCGTGGCCGTCGAAGCGGCGGTCTCCCAGGGCTGGCACGAATGGCTGCGTCCGGGCGAACGCTTCATCGGGATGACGGGCTTCGGTGCGTCCGCGCCCGCCAAGAAGCTTTTTGAGCATTTCGGCATCACGCCCGAGAAGGTGGCGGAAGCCGCCAAGGCGAGCCTCGGCAGCTGATCTCGAAGCCAACATCAGAGCGAGCCATGAATCTCGATAATCTGAAAACGACCGACGGCATCGACGTGGCCGGTAAGCGCGTTCTCTATCGCGCCGATCTCAACGTGCCGACGAAAGATGGCGCGGTCACCGATGCGACGCGTCTGGAACGGGTGGTGCCGGGCCTCCAGGCGCTGGCCGGCCGCGGCGCGAAAGTCATCGTGCTGTCCCACTTCGGCCGCCCGAAGAATGGACCCGATCGGGAGAACTCTCTGGCGCCGGTCGCCGCGGCCCTCGGCGGGCTCTTGCAACGTCACGTCTCCCTCGCAGGCGACTGCATCGGCGAGCATGCGCGCACGATCGTGGATGCCCTGAAGCCGGGCGATATCTGTGTTCTGGAAAACACCCGCTTCCACAAGGGCGAGGAGAAGAACGATCCGGCCTTCGCGGAAGAACTCGCCAAGCTCGGAGACATCTTCGTCAACGACGCCTTTTCCGCCGCCCACCGGGCGCACGCGTCGACCGAGGGTCTCACCCATCGCCTCCCGTCCTATGCCGGGCCGCTGATGATGGAGGAGATCAACGCGCTGAAATCGGCACTCGAAGTGCCCAAGCGCCCCACGGCGGCCGTCGTCGGCGGCGCCAAGGTGTCCACCAAGATTCCGATTTTGACGAATCTCGTCGCGAAGGTCGACAAGCTGATCATCGGCGGCGGCATGGCCAATACGTTCCTCCAGGCTGAGGGCGTCGAGGTGGGCCGCTCGCTCGCCGAACCGGAGTTTCATGCAACCGCGCGCGAGATCATGGCGAACGCCCAGGGCCGCGGCTGCGAGATCATATTGCCGGTCGACGGCGTCATCGCCCGCGAGTTCAAGGCGGGAGCACCAAGTGAGGTGGTCGATCTCAAGAAAGTGCCGGCCGACGCCATGATCCTGGATATCGGCCCGGCGTCGCTTGCTGCGATGACAGCCCACCTCCGCCAGAGCCGGACGCTCCTCTGGAACGGCCCGATGGGAGCCTTCGAGATCGCGCCGTTCGGCGAAGGCACGTTCACGCTGGCGCGCGAGGCGGCAAAGCTCACGCGGGAGGGCGCGCTTCTCTCCATCGCCGGTGGAGGTGATACGGTTGCCGCGCTCAATGCAGCAGGCGTCGCGGGAGATTTCTCCTACATCTCGACGGCCGGCGGCGCCTTCCTGGAGTGGCTGGAGGGCAAGGAGTTGCCGGGTGTCGCGGCGCTCGCCCGGTGAGCTCTTCCGTCCGCGCTGTCGTCTTCGATCTCGATGGAACGCTGATCGACAGCGTTCCCGACATCACGGTGGCGCTCAACCGCTGTCTCGCCACGCGTGGCCGCGCAGAACTTGACGAAGAAAGCGTCGCCCGGCTTGTCGGCGGCGGCGCGCGCGAACTGGTTGCCCGCGCCCTCGGGCCGGAAACGCCCACGGTCGAGATCGACAGCGCCCTTGCGGATTTTCTCGCCGCATACAGGGCCGAGCCCGTGGCTCTGACACGGCTTTATCACGGCACCCGCGAACTCCTCGATGCGTTGCGCGGCGCCGGCCTGCCTCTCGCAATCTGCACGAACAAGCCGCAGGATCTGACGATGCTGATCCTCGGCCGTTTGGGGCTCGGCGCTGATTTCTCCGTCGTGTGGGGCGGCGAAACCGGCAAGCCGTTGAAACCGGACGCTGCGTGCCTGCGTAGCGTATGCGGCGGGCTAGGCGTCATCCCGGCGGAAACCATCATGGTGGGTGACAGTCTGACGGATGTGGACGCCGCGCGTTCGGCCGGTTGCCCGGTCATCGTGGTCGCGCACGGTTACGAGCGCCGCCCGCTCGACAGCCTGGGTGCGGATGTGGTGTGTGCAGGACTGGCGGATACCGCCCGAGAGATCAGCCGCCGCCTGGCCCGCGGCCAATCGCGGTTGCGCTGGCCAGTCTAACGTCATAGCTCTGACGTCATAGCTGAGAGCGGTCGAAACGGGGAAAGTCGCAAGGTCATGTTCGCGGAAGCCCATCTCTATCCTGGCGTCGCACTTGCGGGACTGGTCAGCTTCCTGTCACCCTGTGTTCTTCCCCTCGTGCCGCCCTACCTTGGATTTATCGGCGGAACGACCATCGACGCGATGACGGCGCAGAAAGGGCTGGAAGCCCGCGTCTGGCGCCGGGTGGTCATCGCATCAATGTTTTTCGTGCTCGGCTTTACGACGGTCTTCATCGCGCTCGGGGCCACGGCCTCGGCGCTCGGTCAGTTCGTGCAGGAATACCGGGCCGAGCTCGGCTACGTGGCGGGCGCGGTGATCATTCTGTTCGGTCTGCACTTTCTCGGCGTGCTGCGCATTCCGTTGCTCTATTCCGAAAAGCGCCTCCACGCCGACGTGGACGGCGCCAGTTTCGCCGGAGCCTATATCATGGGGCTCGCGATCGCCTTCGGCTGGACGCCGTGCATCGGTCCGATCCTGGCAACCGTTCTGGCGCTTGCCGCCAATTCCGAAAGTCTGGGTGCCGGCGTGCGCCTGCTCGCGGTCTATTCCTTGGGCCTCGGCATCCCCTTCGTGCTCGCCGCCGTCGCCATCCGGCCGTTCCTTGCTTTCATGAATCGCTTCAAGCGCCATCTTGGGCTCATGGAAAAGTTGATGGGCGCGCTGCTCGTGCTGACGGGCATCGCGTTCCTCAATGTGTTCGATTGGTTCTCCATCAATTCCTTCGGCCAGTGGCTGATCGAGACGTTTCCCGGGCTCACGACACTGGAAGAACGGCTGACGCCGGGCGATCTTCAGCGTGAGATCATGAACCAGCGCCCTCAACCCTGAGAGCGACTTCACCTGCGTTCTGCGGAGGCTCAAATGACAACCCCGCTCGAGAAGACGCCCATCGCGCTCACGATGGCCGGCTCCGATCCCTCGGGCGGTGCCGGCATTCAGGCAGACCTGAAAACGTTCACGGCGCTGGGCGTCTATGGCGCGACGGTCATCACCGCGCTCACGGCGCAGAATACGCTCGGCGTCACAGGCGTCGAGCCCGTCGCGCCGGCCTTCATAACGCTTCAGGCGGAAACGCTCGCTGCCGACCTCGAGGTCACGGCCGCAAAAACCGGAATGCTCGGAGACGCCGCCACGGTCGTTACCGTGGCCGGTCTTCTGAGACGCTACGAGTTCGGACCTGTCGTCGTCGATCCGGTCATGGTCGCGACGAGCGGCGATGTGCTGCTGGCGCCGGATGCGGTTTCCGCCGTGCGCAATTTACTTCTCCCGCTCGCGACATTGATCACGCCAAATCTGCATGAAGCCGCCAAGCTGTTGGACGAACCGCTGGCAACCGGCGTCGAGGAGATGGAACGCCAGGCGCGCGAACTGGTCGCGCGGGGCGCGCGAGCGGCCCTCGTCAAGGGTGGACACGCCAACGGCGAGATGGCCATCGATGTCCTGGTGACGGCGACCGGGATTTCTCATCACGCGGCGCCACGGATCGAAACGCAGAATACGCACGGCACCGGGTGCACACTGTCCGCCGCGATCACAGCGGAACTCGCGAAGGGCGAGACACATCTGGACTCGGCCGTCGCAAGGGCGAAAGACTATCTTTCCCAGGCGCTCGATGCTGGCCGAATCTTGCGGGTCGGTCGCGGCAGGGGACCGGTCGATCACCTTCATGCCATTCGCCGCTGAACGCTGATCACAAACATTGAGTGTGATCCATCCGCATCAGAGTCGCAGCGCCAATGCCTATGTGTCGAGCACCCGCTTGCAGGTGCCAAAGCTTTCTGCAAGGTTGCTGCCGCTGACGAGATCTCGGGGGAGCTGTCTCGTTGGGGGGAGAGCCGCGCAGCGAACAGGGACGCTGCTGCAGGCTCCGGAGAAAACCGGCCCGGATTTCCGGGCCGGTTTTTTGTTGTGCTAACGCGTTCCGTTTTCGCAACTGCTCTCTGACGATGTCGCGGCGTAGTAACATCGCGGCGCAAAAACTACGCGGTGTGATCGACCTTAGAGAAAGTTCGATTGAGCCGCGCTGGCTCCGCCGCTTAGCTCCATCGCAGTCTGAGGACGGAACAAGCGTGGAGTAAGGTCATGCGTGCGTTATGTCGTGAGAGGCGGGCCAGTTACATCCTGTCCGCATCGGCGCTGACGCTCTTTCCAGCCATGAGCCCGGCTGAGGCCGGCGGCTTCGACGTCCGCGAACAATCGGCCTACTTTGCCGGCATGTCATATGCGGGCGCCGCGGCAGGCGGTTCGTCGCTGTCGTCGATGTTCTGGAATCCCGCGGCCGCCGCCTACGTCACGGACGGGCTGATTACGGAGTCGGCCCTCTCGCTCATCATCCCGCGCGCGGACCTTACGGTCGAACAATTCGACGGCGGCGCGGTTCCGCCGGGTTTCGATACGACCGTCGATGTCGGCCGCGACGCGCTCGTTCCCGCAAGCTACATGGCCTGGCGCTATAGCAGCGATCTCGTCTTCGCCATGAGCATCAACTCGCAATTCGGGCTCGGCACGAAGCCCGACAATCCGAACTGGATCGGCGCTCCTGTGGGCCGCTCGTCGGAACTTTTCAGCGTCAACGCCGCCCCAACGGTCGTTTATCGGATCGCTCCGGGGATCCATGCCGGCGCCGGCGTGCAGATCCAATACCTAGACCTCAAAGGCTTAAAGTCCTCGGTCGATCTTCCGCCCGCGCCGAGCGCCGTTCTGGAAGGCGACGACTTGGGTTTTGGCTTCACCGCCGGCGTGAATATTGAACCCGCGCCCGGAACATCGATCGGCATCGGCTACCGATCGTCGATCTCGCACACCTTGGAGGGGACGTCGGGTGTCGTCGGCTTGCCCATCTCGTTCCCGGTCACCGCCGATCTCGACCTGCCCGAAAAAGTAACGGCCAGTCTGCGGCAGGAACTCTCACAGGGCTGGCGCGCGAATGCGACCGTCGAATGGACGAACTGGAGCCGGTTGCAGACCGTGCCTGTCGATGGCTCGCCCGTGTCCACGTCGCTTGATTTTCATTGGGAGGACGGCTGGTTTTTCGCTCTCGGCGGCGAATACGACTACGATGCCCGAACCACGCTGCGCGCGGGCATCGGGTATGAAATCTCTCCCATCCGCGAGCCGTCGCAACGTCTCGTCCAGCTCCCCGACAACGACCGCGTGTGGCTGAGTGCCGGCGCCGGCTATCACCTTGGGCAATTCCTGTTCTGGAAAGACACCACGCTCGACATCGCCTACAAC
>JBLMYE010000096.1:0-5916 GCA_050258115.1 Deltaproteobacteria bacterium
CGCCGACCGGCACGACAGGCGATATCTCTATCCTCGTCAGCGCCAACGACTTCGCCGATGACGTTGCCGGCATCAAAGCCGAATTGAACTCCCGGGCCGCAGCGATCGAGGAGACAATCGAGCGGCGCAAGGCACGCGGCGCGGCGGCAGAAAACCTTGCCGACCTCGAAAAGGAAGCGCGCGATCTTCGCGCGCGCTACGAGGCGGCGGCGACCACGGAAACGCTCGACGCCAAGATGGCGAGCCGGCTGATTGCGATCAACGGCGGCATCGTCAAAGTGAAGGAACTGTCGCCGACGTCGGTCAAGGGAGAAGTGATCATTCCTTTGACCTCGACGGCCGAAGCTGCGCCCGGATCCTGGCAGGTACAGATTTACGAGAAGCCCGAATCCTACCGCAACCTTAACGACCGTGCGGTGACGTTTCTGGAAGCGCTTAAAGCCAAGGGCGTCGTCGAAAACCGATTCAATTGGGCATTTTTCACGTCGGGCGACAGCCGCGAAGCCGAACTCGCTGGAATCCGCGGCGCGCTTGTCGGCTCCATTCTCACTCTGCTGGTGACCATCGGTCTGTGCGTCCCCATCGGCGTCTTGGCCGCGATCTATCTGGAAGAGTTTGCCCCGAAGAACCGCATGACGGATCTCATCGAGATCAACATCAACAATCTCGCAGCCGTGCCGTCTATCGTCTTCGGCCTCCTCGGCCTCGCGGTCTTTCTGAACTTCTTCAATCTTCCCCGCTCTGCCCCCCTGGTCGGCGGCCTTGTTCTGGCACTGCTCGTCCTGCCCACGATCATCATCGCCTCGCGCGCGGCGTTGAAGTCCGTGCCGCCTTCGATCCGTGAGGCGGCTCTCGGCGTGGGTGCATCACACCAGCAGGCTGTGTTTCACCATGTACTGCCTCTCGCCATGCCCGGCATCATGACCGGAACCATCATAGGTATGGCTCACGCTCTCGGCGAAACCGCGCCGCTTCTGATGATCGGCATGATCGCCTTCATCGTCGACGTTCCAACGAGCCTCACCCAGGCTGCAACCGTTCTGCCCGTCCAGATCTTCCTCTGGTCGGACCTTCCCGAACAAGCCTTCAAGATGAAGACCGCCGCCGCCATCCTGGTGCTCCTCGCCGTTCTGTTCGTCATGAACGGCCTCGCCATCTGGCTCCGCAAGAAGTTCGAACGCCGCTGGTAACTTATTCATGGAACCCAGAGACCTAGTCATGGAACTGCGCCCCGACCCCCTTCTGATGATGACACAATCCGTGAAGCCCGCTGCCTCGGTAAGCACCAAAATCGTCGCCAAGAATGTCGACGTCTTTTACGGCGAGAAGCACGCGCTGAAGGGAGTCTCCATCGACATCCCGGAGCGGTCAGTCACCGCCTTCATCGGCCCGTCGGGCTGCGGAAAGTCGACCTTTCTGCGCTGCATCAATCGCATGAACGACACGGTCGCTTCCTGCCGGGTCGAAGGCAAGATCCTGATCGACGGCAAGGATATCTATGATCCGGCGCTCGATCCGGTGCAACTGCGCGCCCGCGTCGGCATGGTGTTCCAGAAGCCGAACCCGTTTCCAAAATCCGTCTACGAAAACGTAGCCTACGGGCCGCGCATTCACGGACTGGCACGCTCAAAGGCCGAACTCGACGAGATCGTCGAAATGAGCCTTCGCAAGGCAAGCCTTTGGAACGAAGTCAAGGACCGGCTGGGCGACAGCGGCACCGGCCTCTCCGGCGGCCAGCAGCAGCGCCTATGCATCGCGCGCACAATCGCCATCAATCCGGAAATCATTCTGATGGACGAGCCGTGCTCCGCTCTCGACCCGATCGCAACGGCCCACATCGAAGAGTTGATAGAGGAACTGCGCAGCAACTTCACCATTGTCATCGTGACGCACTCGATGCAGCAGGCGGCGCGCGTCTCCCAGAGAACCGCGTTTTTCCATCTTGGCATTCTGGTGGAAGAGGGTGACACCCCGCAGATTTTCACAAACCCTCGTGACAAGAGAACGCAGGATTACATCACCGGCCGTTTCGGCTGATCCCGCACCGCTTCCGTTTCTCCGTCACACCAGTCCCGCGAGGGAGGAGATTTCGCATGACCGACCACATCGTCAAATCCTACGAACAGGAACTCGCTTTGCTCGATGGCAAGATCAGCCAGATGGGCGGCCTTGCCGAACAACTGGTGGGCGAAGCCTTCGACTCACTCGCCAGCCACAATCCGGCGCGGGCTCAGGCAACCATTGCCAGCGACGCGACCATCGACCTCCTGCATCGAGAACTGGAGGAACAGGTCATTCTCATGATTGCGCGCCGTCAGCCGGTAGCCAATGACCTGCGCCAGATCATTTCGGTTCTGAAGGTCGCCGGCGAATTGGAGCGTGTCGGCGATCTGGCGAAGAACGTCGCCAAGCGCGCACAGACGGTTTCGGGAGAGGCGCATCCCAAGGGGCTGCTGACCGGTTTGCAGCACATGACGGAACTCGCCACACGCCAGTTGAAGGACGTTCTCGACGCCTATTCCGCGCGCGACACCGAGAGAGCACTCGCGGTCTGGCGAAAGGACGAAAATCTCGATGCCGTCTACAATTCCGTGTTTCGCGAACTTCTGACCTACATGATGGAAGATCCGCGCAACATCGGGCTCTGCACACACCTGCTTTTCGTTGCCAAGAACCTCGAACGGATCGGGGACCACACGACGAATATCGCCGAGACGATAACCTACATGACACGCGGATCGTTTCCCGAAGGCGAGCGCCCGAAGAGTGACATGACCAGTTCCACGCTCGTGTCGGGGCCCTTATAATCAAAAAAGAGACGAGGAATGCCGGCTAAGGTTCTGATCGTCGAGGATGAAGAGTCCCTCGTCGAGATCTTGAGGTACAATCTCCAGGCCGCGGGCTACTCCGTAGTTCATGCCGCGTCAGGCACCGACGCGATCATGATCGTCCGCGAAGAACGCCCCGATCTCATCATTCTCGATTGGATGCTTCCTGGCCTGGCCGGCATCGAGATCTGCCGCCAGATTCGCGCGCGTCCGGAAACGAAGGCTCTTCCCATCATCATCCTGACAGCCAGGGGAGAGGAAGCCGACCGTATCCGCGGCCTGCAGACCGGCGCCGATGATTATGTCGTCAAACCTTTCTCCGTTTCTGAGTTGATGGCCCGCCTGAAAGCGCTGCTGCGCCGCGTTTCGCCGGATCGCATCGCCGATACGCTCGAAGGCAATGGCATCAAGTTCGACCGTATCGCCCACCGCGTCACGCGCTTCGGCCGCGAATTGAGCGTCGGTCCCACCGAGTATCGTCTGCTGGAACAGTTCATGGAGAACAAGGGCCGCGTATTGAGCCGGGCACAACTGCTCGACGGCACCTGGGGGCGGGACGCGGAAGTAGACGAACGCACAGTGGATGTGCACGTCGGGCGGCTGAGAAAAGCGATCGTATCTGGAAACCAGCGGGATCCCATCCGGACGGTGCGGGGCGCCGGATATGTCTTTGATGGGGACGAGTGAGCGTGAGCGGCATTTCTACAGCCTGAACGGCGGGCCAGCCATCATGACGTTCAAGGTTCTCTGCATAAACAGCAATCGCGCGACGATTGCGGAATTCGGCAAGGGCGGGCGGCTGACCCGGCGGCGCGAATTCGAGGTCTTCGAGCCGATACACCTGCTCCGCGTCGTCGTTGCCGATCGGCCAGACGCCATCGTGTGGGACAAATCCCTCACAAGCATCGATGCCGCTGCCTTCCTGAAAAAGGTGGCCGGCGCCCTTCCCGCCGACGAGCAACCGCTGATGATCATCGGCTCGCTGGCATCCGGCGCAACCTCGCGCGGCGCACGAGCCGAGGGCCGCCGCGATACCATCGTGGAGTTCTCGGGCGTTCTGAGAACCGTGCTCGCCCACCTGCAAACGGGCTTGCAGGAGTCGCACGTGAACATCATGGCGGGTAACGGCATCTGCCTTGACCCCGTCTCACGCGAGGTCACCCGCTTCGGGCGGAAGGTGAACCTCGGACCGACCGAGGTACGCCTGCTTGAAGAATTGATGAGAGAGCCCGGCCAGGTCCATTCACGGCGCGATCTGGTGGAACGGGTTTGGGACGGCCGGCCGGATATCGACGATCGCACGGTCGACGTTTATGTCGGCAGACTGCGCCGGGCCCTGGTGAGGGGGAAGGAAGCGTCTCCGATCCGGACGCAGCGCGGCCGCGGTTATCTGTTCGAACCCAGCGCTACGTCTTGACCACGCCGGACGTGCAGCCTTCGTTGATCGCCGCGGCATCGATTGCCCCATTCTTGCTGACGTCGACCTGGGCAAAACTGGCAACGGAAGGCGGGGCGGCGGGCCCTCACACGTCGGCGCGACATAGCCGCGTCGTCCTGAAGACCCCTGGCGCCCGAATGCGGAATACCCGCCGCACAGGACATACCGCCTTTTGGTCCCGGCGAGCACTTCCTTCGGGTTTTGTTTTTCGTCGAAATATCGGTCCGCGCGGGTCGTTTCAAAGAATTCCTTAGTTATGCCTCGTTTAATAATCTACCTTCGATCTCGAAAGAGGTCCGGATTTTGTATCGCGTCGTCCGCACCCAGGCCATGGCCCGCCACGAAGATCCATTCCTCAGTCTGTCGACCGCCATGTCGGTCAGCATCATCCTGGCTGGACTGGCCCTGGGATTGGCGTCTCATTTTGGCACTTTCAGATTTCTAAAGGAGATATCGCCATCGGCGGTGCCGGCACCACCTCTGGCGCCGGACAAGACGGACCGGGAGAGATCGGTACAAAGTGAAAATGCTCTCCCGTCCGGCGGATGGAGTATGGCCGAGATCATCCAGGCGCGCGAAGCCTGCATGCAGGCGCTGCGATCCATTGCGGCGGACGTGACGTTTCTGGATCCGGTCAAAACCGACCGGTGCGGGATCCCGGCGCCGGTTTTGATAAACAGCCTGGGCAGCGACCCCAAGCTGGTTTTCGATCCGCCCATCACGACCAACTGCCGTCTGATGACAGCGCTCGCCGACTGGAACAAACGCTTCCTCCAGCCAGCCGCGCTCAAAACGTTCAGATCGACTGTTTCAACGATCGTGGGAGCTTCGTCTTACGCATGCCGCAACGTCTACGGGCTTCCCACGGGAAATCTCAGTCAGCATGCCTTTGGCAACGCGATCGACATTGGTGCGTTCGAACTCGCCAATGAACGGGTGGTCACGGTTCTCCAGGGCTGGGGACCGACCGAACGCGACATTGAAGAGCGCAAGAAACAAGAACGCCAGAAGTTACGGACCGCCATCAGCGCCAAGTCCGCGGACCTGCCTGGCACCGGACGGATTGAAATCTCGAAGTTGAAAACCCGGGAGGTCGGATTGAAACCGCTCCCCATGGATCGGCCGGTTACGGGAAGCGATCAGCCATCGTCCCCTGCGGCCAAGCCCTCCCCGCCGGCAAGCGAAATGACATTCTTGCGAAGTCTGCGATCCGGTGCATGCGGGCCCTTCGCCACTGTCCTCGGACCGGAATCGAACGAGGTCCACCGCAATCATCTGCACTTCGATCTCAACCCCATGCGTCACGACTCGCATTGCGACTAGCCGGCAAAAGCGTTCCTCCACCACCCGGCATCGTCGGATACCGGATGAGGTTCAGGGGGCTGCACAACCGGGGACAGACTGGCTGTGCTGGCAGTCTGGCGCGAATGGGTCTCAGTGTCTGACCACTAAAAACAGGGAATTTTCTCGATTTCGGAAGGTGTTTCGAGCTTAAAATGGCTCGAAACCCCAGTGAAATCCGTGGGTTGGTGCGAAGCTCGAGAGAAGAATAACAGGGAATTCTAAACCGCTGATCAGGGATTTTAGCCGTTCGAACAGGGATCCCTCCGCGAAGAACAGGGCGCTGAAACGCCGGTAAGTCCGCGGCGT
>JBLMYE010000097.1:0-3078 GCA_050258115.1 Deltaproteobacteria bacterium
TTCAGAAAAGCATTGAACGCGCTCTTGGAGAGCATGTGGACTTCGTCGATGATGAACACCTTCGTTCGCGCCAGAATCGGCTGGTAACGGGCGCTCTCGATGATCTCGCGGACATTCTCGATGCCTGTATGCGAGGCCGCGTCCATCTCGATGACGTCGGGGTGCCGGCTTTCGATGATCTCCGCGCAATGCCGGCCCAGAACCGGCATGTCGACGGTCGGCTTATGGATGGTGTCCGTCTCGTAATTGAGAGCCCGTGCAATGATACGCGCCGTGGTGGTTTTGCCGACGCCGCGAACCCCGGTCAGCATGTACCCTTGAGCGATGCGCCCGGCCGCAAACGCATTCCGCAGCGTCTGCACCATGGCATCCTGACCGATGAGATCGTCGAACGTCTGCGGCCGGTATTTTCGCGCCAGAACCACATAGGGCGCGCTCGCCCTACCGTCGTTATCGGTCCCGTCTGTCTTCTTCTTCGCCATCTCGGTGCTGCCGCCCTGTCACCGGCTCCAGCAGCCGGGGGGCAAATGCGTCCCACGATGGGTCGCGCCCCAGTGGAGCGCCAGCGCGCTTCAGGTGCGCGAGACGGCGCGTGAAAGGGAATTGAGGCTGGCGGACGACCCGCGTCCTGATCGTTGGGGCTGCTTCGTTCCCGACCTGACCCGGTTGGCGAGGGATGCGTCCGCCGCCAGCCCGGAGCGTTTATGGGGCAACGAACCCGCGATGACAACCCTGCCCGCGACCCTCCCGAGCTGTCCCCTTCGGAATGGCGCATTTGACTTCCCCACGCGAATACCGCTCTGGATGGTCCGTCCGGGCGGCCGCCGCTCGCGCAACCAGGGATGGACATGACGACGTCCGAACTTTCAGCCGGAAAGACCGACCCGCCCGGATGGTTCTGGGGACCCTATGCGGGGCTGGCGGGCACGGTGGCGATCGTAACGCTGCTGCTGGATCAGGCCAACAAGTTGTGGATGCTTTTTGTTTTTGGAATAGAAGGCCGCGGCCGCGTTCCGGTCACGCCATTCCTCGATTTCGTCTATGTCCTTAATACCGGCGTCAGCTATTCGATGTTCGATTCTTCAAGCTATTCCTGGCAGTTAGGGCTCGCCGGATTCGCGCTCGCAGCCAGTCTGGCACTCTGGATCTGGCTTTGCCGCGCCGGCGAATCCCGGCTGATGGCCTGGGGGCTTGGCCTCATCATCGGCGGCGCCATCGGCAACGCGATCGACCGGTTGTGGCTTGGCGGCGTTGCGGATTTTTACTCTCTGCACGCGTTCGGCTTCTACTGGTACGTCTTCAACATCGCCGATGTGGCGATTGTTGCCGGTGTGGCAGCCCTGCTGTACGACTCCTTCATTGCGAGTCGCAAAGACGCCGCAAAGACTTCGTAACACTCGATAATGCCGGTACCCGAATCTTTGGAACCGCGCGGAGAACCGATGATGATTTCGCTCCAATCGAGGTGCTCGAACCGGCTGGCGGTGGCATTCATTGCCGCCCTCGCTGCGGGCGGCTGCTCAATGGACGATGTCGAACTGAACGGTGGCGTTTTCGACGCGCTCGGGGTTGGGGCCAACCAGCCCAAGGCGGCCGAACCTCAACTCGCCGCCCGCACCCCTCTCGTCGTCCCGCCGTCGACGGCCAGTCTGCCGGCACCCGGGGTTTCTACTGAATCCACCGCGACCGACGTGACGGTCGCGCTCGACGACCCCGATCGCAAAATTTTGGTTAGCGAAGCTCAGAAGCAGAAGCAGCAGGAAGAGTTCTGCCGCAAGAATTATGATCCTGCGCGTGCTGCCGGTGACGCCAGCGCAGATTCGGTGGAAGGCCCGCTCGGGCCCTGCCGTCCATCCGTCCTGACCGCCGTGAAGAAGTGGAATGGCGGCGAGGACCCGGTCGTGATTGGCGGCGGCCAGTAGCACCCCCGGCAAGCCGCGGGCGCCTTTGCGAACCTTTGAGTTGCGGCTTGAGGTTGTCCGCCGAAAGCAACGCGGCACTCAGGGTGGTTTTCCACCCCCTATGGCCATCCGGCGCCGGTCCGGCCGGGCATGAACGGCTTGTCATTTGACACGGGGCCCCTCCATACCGACATCCTCGTTCATGCGGCATCGCGCAAACGCGTGTCCGCTCGAACTTTGAGGATTCCATGGCCGCTTCGGTTCGCCCCTTTCTTCATCTCTGCTTCGTGGTGATCGCCAGCATGTTCGCCCTCGCCAAATCCCCGACAGCGGCGTTCGCCGCCCCCCGCGTTACCGAGTTCACGCTCGACAATGGCTTGCAGGTCGTCGTCATCCCCGACACCCGTTCTCCGGTCGTCACCCACATGGTCTGGTACAAAGTGGGGGCTGCCGACGAACCGAAAGGCGTCTCAGGCATCGCTCACTTTCTCGAGCATCTGATGTTCAAATCGACGGAGCACATTCCCTCCGGCGAGTTCTCCAAGATCGTTTCGCGCCTCGGCGGTCAGGACAACGCGTTCACCGGGCACGACGTGACGAGCTATTTCCAGCGCATCTCCAAGGACCGCCTGCCGAAGGTCATGGAGATGGAAGCCGACCGCATGGCCAATCTGAAACTCGCTGAAAAGGAAGTGCTCACGGAGCGCGACGTGATCTTGGAAGAGCGCCGATCCCGCATCGAAAACAATCCGGCGGCCATCCTCGATGAGCAGATGGACGCGTCGCTCTATCTCCATCACCCCTACGGTATTCCGGTCATTGGGTGGGAGCACGAGATCGCGCAGCTGTCGCCGGAAAACGCGATGACGTTCTACAAGCGCTACTATGCGCCCAACAACGCCATTCTCGTGGTCGCCGGCGATGTGACGCCGGAGGAGGTCAAGAAGTACGCAATTGAAACCTACGGGAAGATCCCCGCCAATCCCGCGGCGCCCAGGTCCCTGCGTCCAAGCGATCCGCCGCCGCGCGTGGCCCGCCGCGTGATGCTGGAAGATCCGCGCGCCGGCAAGGCGTCGATCCACCGCGATTACGTTGTGCCGAGCTACACGACCGCAGAGCCCCGCGAGGCCGAGGCGCTCGACCTGCTCGCCAAGATCGCTCTCGATGGACCGACGAG
>JBLMYE010000098.1:0-8342 GCA_050258115.1 Deltaproteobacteria bacterium
CCAGTGGTTGTTGTAGGATTTTTCGGATGCGTGCGTGGGACCGATGGCGGAGAATGCCAGACGCAGCATTTCCTTTGTCGTCGTCTTGCCGACGCTGCCGGTGACAGCGATGACGCGCGCCTCCGGCGACAGCCGGGCGCGGGATGCGCGGCCGATCGCCTCGAGAGCGCGCAGCGGATCGGTAACGCGGATCAGCGCGCCGTCACCGTCACCCGCCGCATACGACACCGACACGAGAGCCGCCGCAGCGCCTTTTGCAAAGGCAGCACCGACAAAGTCGTGTCCGTCGCGATGATCCTTCAGCGCCACGAAGAGATCGCCCGGCTCCAGCGTGCGCGTGTCGATCGAAACGCCGGTTATCGGACGAGCGGGCGTGGCCGCGGCCCGGCCAGCTGCGGATGCCAGAAGTTCATCGAACGACCACAGGGGCTTGCGGCTCATGGGCCTCCCATTGCCTCCGACAGGACCTCGTGATCGGAGAATGGGAACACCGTGTCGCCGACGATCTGGCCTGTTTCGTGACCCTTGCCCGCAACGAGCAAGACATCGCCTGGGCCCATCATTCTCACGGCTCCCTGGATGGCCAGTTGGCGTTCGCCGATCTCCAATGCACCCGGCGCGCCGGCGAGAACCTCCGCGCGGATGGCTGCGGGCTGTTCGCTGCGCGGGTTGTCGTCGGTGACGATGACCACATCGGCCTTCTCGGCTGCTATGCGACCCATGATCGGGCGCTTGCCACGATCGCGGTCGCCACCGCAGCCGAAAACGCAGATGAGCCGCCCGGTGGCGAACGGCCGGCAGGCGTCCAAGGCCGCGGCGAGCGCCTCGGGCTTGTGAGCGTAGTCCACGACCGCGAGCGCACCCTGGTGCTCTCGGACGATCTCGAGCCGTCCCTTCACGCCTTTCAGCGAGGCCATGGCGGCGATGACATCTTCTGTCGATTCTCCGACAGCCATCGCAAGAGCGGCAGCAACCAGCGCGTTCTCGGCCTGATAAGCTCCAACGAGCGGCAGATCCACCGCTGCGATCGTCGTGCCGATGCGTAGCGTGAGCCTCTGTGCGAAGCCAGCCCGCTCGGCAGCGAGGAGCGTGATGGTGTCGCCGTTGCGGCCTACGGTCAGAACCTGCCGTCCCGAACGGCGCGCGATGGCCTCGGCCTCGGTGGAAAAGGCGCCATCGCGATTGATGATCGCCGGCAGATGCGGAGGCAGCAGGTCCTCGAACAGGCGCATCTTCGCCGCGAAATACGCTTCGATAGTAGGGTGGTAGTCCAGATGGTCCCGGCCGAGGTTGGTAAAGGCCGCCGCCGTGATGTTCACGCCATCGAGCCGGTGTTGATCGAGCCCGTGCGACGACGCCTCCATCGCGAGATGGGTGATGCCCTCGGACGCCAGGGCTGCGAGCGTTTTGTGCAAGGTGACCGGATCGGGGGTGGTCAGCGAGCCGTACGCGGTGGAGCTGGAGGTCACCACGCCGATGGTGCCGAGGGAAGCCGATTTGCGGCCGCACGCCGCGAAGATCTGGCGCGTGAATTCCGCCACGGAGGTCTTGCCGCTCGTTCCGGTGACGGCGACCACGGTGGCCGGCTGGCCTGCGTAGACGCATGCCGAGATCTTTGCCAGTGCGACGCGGGGGTCCGGGGTCCGCAGCAGCGGAATTCCCAATTCGGAGGGAAGTTCGGCTCCGGTCGCCGCGATTGCCGCCACCGCGCCCCTGGCGGCAGCATCGGCGACGTAGCGCCCCCCGTCGGCCTTGTTGCCCGGGATGGCGATGAAGAGGTCGCCCGGAAC
This sequence comes from Deltaproteobacteria bacterium, assembly GCA_050258115.1. GTDB lineage: Bacteria > Pseudomonadota > Alphaproteobacteria > Rhizobiales > Hyphomicrobiaceae > JAGVSR01. Next base: position 1,791 of record JBLMYE010000098.1, read on the forward strand.
AACCGTGCGACTGTCGGCGCTGACGCCCGTCACCTCAAGCGGCGGGACCTCTTGGAGTTCAGGCACCACGTCTTTGCAAATCTGGGAGAGGCGCATTGGTGACCTATTGATCGGCGCAGGCCGCCGACGGCGCGGAAGCCAAACCAGCGCTAACCCGAATTTTCCCGTTTATGGCGCGCCGTCCGATCCGTCAAACATTCGATCTCAAACTCTTGTGAATGCGCACAGTCCGGCCCTAGCCGAGGCGAGCCCCGCGTTTTCGAACGCACAACATTTCCATCCGGTAATGTCGCGGAGACATGAACTTTTCCCTCACGCGCTTTCACGGCGAGGGGGGTGAAACCCAACGGCAACGTGAGTGGCGGTGAGGCGGTCCGCCCCCTACATGCGGATCACGGCGCAGGCGGTTTCAAACGTCTCGCCCCAAGACAAATAGAATGAGAATTTTTCACAGGAGAATTCGAATGATCCGCACTCTTGCCCTCACGGCCGCCCTCTCGACGGGCCTCGTCGGCGCTGCCTTTGCCGGCGATGCGCTGCCGGTTCAATCGAGCGGGGCCGATTCGGCTGCGTTCACGTCGGCGCTCAACTCGGCGGCCAGCGCAGATGCCGCCCGCAAGGTTCTCATCGGACGAGGCTACACTCAGGTTTCCGACCTCTCGCGCGGACCTGACGGTCGCTGGACCGGAACGGCCATGAAGGACGGCAAGATCGTCATGGTCGGTGTTGAATTGCCTCCCCGCCCTGCCGCGACCACCAACTGATCGTCCGGTCGTTCCCCTATCCAGCGCTCACCGCTCAAACGGTGGGCGCTTTTTCGTTGCATAGACCCGGCAAAGTTGCCGCAGCGATCGGCGTTTCCGATCAGTTTCGTCAAAGCTTCCGATTGGAAGTCGCGCGTTCGAATTCGCACATACGACAAAGCAACCGGCGATCGCCGGCGCGCCCAAAAAATAAATAATAGGGGATTTTGGATGATCCGTATCGCAATGCTGGCCACCGTGGCCGCACTCGCCTTTACCGCACCGGCCTCGGCAAACCAAAGCCCGATCGGCGGGGCTTCACTGAGCGCTGCGCCGAACCTTCTCGAAAACCGTACGGAGCGCCGCCTCTGCCATATCTGCCCCGGCCGCCCGCGCATGGTCTGCCGCTGCAGCTGAAACCCCTGACAGCATGATTTTTGACCGCCCGGATGCGAAAAGCACCCGGGCGGTCCTGTATTAAGGCTTTGCTTACTTCTTTTCCGGCGCCACGACGCGGATGGAGAGTTCGCGCAACTGCTTCGGACTTGCTTCGGACGGGGCATTCATCAGCAGGTCGGCAGCCTGTTGGTTCATGGGGAACAGCGCCACTTCGCGCACGGTCTTGCAGCCGGTGAGCAGCATGACGATGCGCTCGATGCCCGCGGCCATGCCGCCGTGGGGAGGGGCGCCATACTGCAATGCGCGATAGAGTCCACCGAACCTTGCTTCCACGTCCGTGCGCGTCAGACCGGTGATCTCGAAGGCCTTCACCATCGTCTCGGGGCGATGATTCCGCACCGACCCGGAAGCGATTTCGTAGCCGTTGCAGACGATGTCATACTGGTTGGCCTTCAAGGCCAGAAGTGCGTCGCGCCCGGCGGTCTCGGCAGCTTCGAGCGCTTCGTGGCCTCCGTTCGGCATCGAGAACGGATTGTGGGAGAAGTCGATTTTCTTCTCCTCCTCGTTCCACTCGTAGAAGGGAAAGTCGACGATCCAGGCCAGCGCGAAACGGTTCTCGTCGACGAGCTTCAACTCGTGTCCGACACGATCGCGTGCTGAGCCCGCGAACTTGTAGAAATTGGTGGGATTTCCCGCGGTGAAGAAGACGGCATCCCCTGTCTTCAGCCCGAGTTGCGCCTGGATGGCCGCAGCCCGTTCCGGGCCGATATTCTTCGCGACGGGTCCCGCGCCTGCGGCTCCCTCTTCTTCGCGCCAGAAGATATACCCCAGGCCGGGCTGGCCTTCGCCCTGAGCCCAGGAGTTCATGCGATCGCAGAAGGCGCGGCTGCCGCCGCCAGGCGCCGGAATGGCCCAGACGCGAACCTTGGGGTCCTTCTCGATCATGTTGGAGAAGACCTTGAAGCCCGAGCCGCGGAAGTGCTCGGTCACGTCCTGCATCTCGATCGGATTGCGCAGGTCCGGCTTGTCGGAGCCGTACTTAGCGATTGCCTCTTCATAGGGAATCCGGGGCCAGATTTTCGTCACGGGCTGGCCGTTTGCGAACTCCTCGAAGATACCCGTCAGGATCGGTTCCATCGTCTGGAAGATGTCCTCCTGCTCGACGAAACTCATTTCCACGTCGAGCTGGTAGAACTCGCCCGGAAGGCGGTCGGCGCGCGGGTCCTCGTCGCGGAAGCAGGGTGCGATCTGGAAGTAGCGGTCGAAGCCGGAAACCATCAACAGCTGCTTGTACTGCTGGGGCGCCTGCGGCAGCGCGTAGAACTTGCCCGGGTGAATGCGCGAGGGCACGAGAAAATCCCGCGCACCCTCCGGCGAAGAGGCCGTCAGGATGGGGGTCGGGAACTCGTTGAAGCCTGCATCGTGCATCTGGCGGCGCATCGATCTGACGATTTCCAGCCGCTTCATGATAATGGCGTGCAGCGTCTCTCGCCTGAGATCAAGGAAGCGGTATTGCAGGCGCAGGTCTTCAGGATAGTCAGGCTCACCGAACACAGGAACCGGTAGCTCCTTGGCCTCTGACAAGACCTCGATCTCGGTGGCGTAGACTTCGATCTCCCCGGTCGCGAGTTCGGCGTTGTTGGTCCCCTCGGGACGCTGGCGCACCTTGCCATCGATACGCACGACCCATTCCGAACGGAGGGTCTCGGCCGTCTTGAAGGCCTTGGAATCCGGATCGGCGACCACCTGCGTGATCCCGTAATGGTCTCTGAGATCGATGAACAGAACGCCACCGTGATCTCGCACGCGGTGGACCCAGCCCGACAGGCGCGCGATGCCGCCGATATCGGAGCTGCGCAAGCCGCCGCAGGTGGTCGAGCGGTAACGGTGTAGGCTGGCCGCGGTCATGGCCCAAAGTCCCTGGTCGCTGTGGGAAAAATCGGGCCGGAGAAGCGCACGCGGTATGGTGAATGTCAAGCCGGGGCGGGGTGACGCGGCGCGGCGGGCGCCGGACGAGGCCTGGCGGGCCACTGCCCCATCTTCGCCGCCCCAGTAACCGGGCGTTAAACTTGAAAGTGCACACTTACTTAAGCGTTTGCGCCATGACGCCCAGCCACCCCCTTTCCGCGAGTTTTCAGAGACATGCCGATTGAAGCCGCCGATATCGTAGCACTCGAAGCTCTGCTTGAGGATCAGCACGCCCTCGACGGAACGGTTGCACCGGAGGACCCCCTACCTGAACACCCCCTCGCGCGGGAGCTGGGGACGATTCTGGCAAATCCTGGAGTACATCGGATTGGCGACCTGGCCCGTATCGTCGACACTCTGCTCAAAGAGATGACGATGTTCAATGCCGGGCCTGTCGTCTCCGGCGAGACCGGCACTTGACCGGGTAGAACATCTCCCGGGAACCTGGGCGGCAGACCGCACGCCGCAGTCCCCGAGGCTTTCCCGGGCTGCGATCTGTTGTATACAGGCCCCGCATGCAAGTCGTTACGTCCACATCCGATCTCGCGGCCATCTGCCAGCGCCTCGTTTCCGCCGATTTCATCACGGTCGACACGGAGTTCATGCGCGAGCAGACGTTCTGGCCTGAACTCTGCCTCATCCAGATCGCGTCCGACGCCGTCGAAGCCATCATCGATCCGCTCGCGTCGGGGATCGATCTCAAGCCCTTATACGAGTTGATGGCTCACCCCGGCGTGACCAAGGTTTTTCATGCGGCGCGTCAGGACATCGAGATCATGTACTCGAAAGCCGGGCTGATCCCGGCGCCGATTTTCGACACGCAGGTGGCCGCTTCCGTCTGCGGTTACGGTGACAGTGTCAGCTATGTGAACCTGGTCAAGGACATCACTGGGCACGACATCGACAAGTCGTCCCGTTTCACGGACTGGAGCCGGCGGCCGCTGACCGACAACCAGCTCGTCTACGCGCTCGGCGACGTGACCCATCTGCGTCCCGTCTACCGTCATCTGAAGGGCAAGCTCGACGCCACCGGCCGCACGTCCTGGCTGACGGAAGAGATGGCCGATCTCACGCATCCCGAGACGTATGAAACGCGGCCAGAGGATGCATGGAAACGGCTCAAGATGCGCACGAAGAACCGCAAGGCGTTCGGTGTGCTGATCGAGCTCGCGGCGTGGCGCGAACGCATGGCGCAGGCGCAGAACGTGCCGCGCAGCCGTGTCCTTCGCGACGAGGCCCTCTATGACATCGCCAACCAGATGCCGACTACGGCGGAACAGCTTGGCGGTTTGCGCACGCTGAGCGACGGTTTCTCCCGCTCCCAGCGCGCCAAAGACATCATCGAGGCCGTCAAGGCGGGCCTCGCGCGAGATCCCAAATCGCTGCCCCAGATGAATCACGCGCGCCCCGTCTCGGCCGAGGCCGGCGCCACGATCGAACTGCTGAAGGTTCTGCTGAAGGCTGCCGCCGCGAGGCATGGCGTTGCGCCGCGCCTCATCGCGGACGCCGACGAACTGGAAAGAATCGCGGCCGAAGACGAGCCGGACGTCCTCGCCCTCAAGGGGTGGCGCCGCCAGCTCTTCGGCGAGGATGCACTGAGACTGAAGCGGGGCGAACTGGCACTGACGCTGACACGCGGTGAGGTCAGCGTTCTGTCGGCTGGAAACCGGAGTTGAGTTAGCGGCGGCCGGCGTCGTAGCCGTGCCGTTCGCGCCACAGGGACAGAAATTCCTGCAGCTCAGAATCGACGCTCTCGGGCATCACGATCCTGATCGAGACGAGCTGGTCGCCCGTCACCCCCGACGTGGCATTGGTGATGCCCTTGCCCTTGAGGCGCAACGTCTTGCCGGAACTGGTGGCGGGCGGGATCGTCACATGAACGCGCCCGGTCAGCGTCGGCACCTCGACTCTCGCCCCGAGTACGGCTTCGTCGATCGTCAGCGGGACCTCGATCGTCACGTCGTCACCCGAGCGCTTGAAGAGAGGATGCGCGCGAACACGGATTTCGACGAGCGCATCGCCCGCAGGCCCGCCGTTGGCACCCGGCTGTCCCTTGCCCTTCAGCCGCAGAACCTGCCCTTCCACGACGCCCGAGGGGACGTTCAGATCGAGGGTTCCCCCGCCCGGCAAAGTCACCCGCTTCACGACGCCGAGGGCCGCCTCCGTGAAATCAAGGTCGATGGTGTAGCGCACGTCCTGGCCGCGGCGCGCGCGCGTCTGCGTACCGGCGCCGCGAAAACCGGCGAAGATGTCGCCAAACGGGTCATCGCTGTCGAAGCCGGCGGCACCCGTACTCCAGCGGGTTCCGCCTGCGAACCCCCCGGCGCCGGCACGGGCCCCTGCGGGTCGGCGCGGGTCTCCTGCTGCATCGATCTCGCCGCGATCATAGGATTTGCGCTTCACCGGATCGCCGACGATGTCGAAGGCAACCGTGACCTTCTTGAAGCGATCCTCGGCCTGCTTCGACGGGTTGACGTCAGGGTGCAACTCCTTCACGAGCTGCCGGTAGCGGCGCCGGATCTCGTCATCCGTCGCGGAGCGGGGTACACCCAGAACCAGATAGGGGTCGTCGGCCACGTTCCCCTCCCTTCAGCGTTCGATGCGAATTTCGCCGATGCGCCCGAGTACAGCTGCCAGGCTTTCGAACCGCCGGCGCAACCGCTCTCCGTCGAGCCCGGCACGGTCCTTCGGAAGTGTCAGTATCAGCTTGTCGCCCCGAAACGTCAGACGGGTCTGATCGATCACGCCGGGCATTCCGATGGAAATCATGTGAGCCGCGCGCAGAGCACCGCCGAGAATGCGCGCGCGCTTCAACATCCGGCGGTCGATCCGGCTGAGCAGGGCATCGGGAAGGCCGTCGGCGACCGTATTCTGTGCGCCCGCATGGCGGAAGAAGATCGCAAGCCCCATGAAAATGCGGCCGGAGTGGTCGATCCCGCTCATGCCGGCATGAGCGATCTTATCCAGGCTCTGTTCGCCGCGGTAATCGGGATGGACCCGCCAGCCGACATCGGAAACGAGGCAGGCGGCGTGGCGCAGGCGACGTTCGTCCGGTGATTCATCAAGACCATCCTCCTCGAAGATCTGGTCCGTCCAGTCACACAGCTCGAGCGCGTGCGCCAACGAGCGGGATCGCTGACGAGCGAACTCTTCACAGAAACTGAGAAGCGGGTCCTTGGCGCGTTCGTGGGGCGGGAGAAGACTGTATAGAAGCCCCTCGCGCACGCCATGCACCGAGAAGACGACGGCGGACGGCTGCATCTGACGGAGAAGGCGTTCGAGAACCAGGGCTCCATAGGGCAGCGCCTCGCGCCGGGCGCGAGCCACTTCCTCAATGCCCGGAAGTGCGGCGATCTTCTTGGTGCGGCGGATGCTCTCGCAGAACTGGATCGCGTCGCGAGTCGGGATCGTGTAGCCCTGCATGATGCGCAGCGGGTACTGG
>JBLMYE010000099.1:0-2566 GCA_050258115.1 Deltaproteobacteria bacterium
CGGCCGACGAGCCGTCCCTGGCCGTCGTCAAGGAAATGATCGACGATGGTTACCGCTGGTTTGCCTCGCTCGTCGAGACGCGGCGCAACATCAAGCTCGCCGATGTCCCCGGCCTGGAAAAGGGCCGCGTTTTCTCGGGGCGGGAAGCGCTCACCTTCAAGCTCGTCGACGAATTGGGCGGCGAGCGCGAGGCGCAACGCTGGCTGGAAGAAAAACGCGGCATCGATAAGGACCTGAAGGTTATCGACTGGAAGCCGTCGCAGGCCGGCTCCTGGGGCCTGCCGTTTGCCACGACAACCCTGTTTGGTAACCTTTTCGGCGTCCACGGACAGCAAATGGCCGAAATGCTGGCCCGGACCCCGGCATTTGCAACACTTGGCCTTGACGGCCTGCTGTCGGTTTGGCAACCTTCCGAAAACTGAGGAAAAACAAACCGTTCGGGGGAGCCCGTGATCAAGTCGGAACTGATCCAGAAGATCGCGAATGCAAACCCGCATCTCTATCATCGCGATGTAGAGCGCATCGTGAACGTCATCTTCGACGAAATCGTCGATGCACTGGCGCGCGGAGATCGCGTTGAACTACGCGGTTTCGGTGCGTTCACCGTGAAGCACCGCGCCGCCCGGCAGGGCCGAAATCCGCGCACGGGATCACCGGTTCCGGTGGAAGAAAAATTCGTGCCCTTCTTCAAGACCGGCAAGGAATTGCGTGACCGCCTTAATGGCGAGGACGGCGCCAAGGCCTGAGCGGCCTGGCGAAATCTTGAAAGCGACAAAGGCGGTAGGGCCGCACGTGCTGAAGCGCATCCTGACGGTACTCATCGCATTTCCTGCGGCAGCCGCTCTGATCACTCTGGCGGTCGCCAACCGTCACGCTGTGACGCTGGTTCTCGATCCTTTCAATCCTTCCTCTCCGCTCGTGTCGCTGTCGTTGCCGTTCTATGTGTATCTCCTGGGCGCGTTGACGCTCGGCGTGGTGCTCGGCGGAATTTCCGCCTGGATGGCACAGGCGCACTGGCGGCGCCGGGCACGTCATCTGTCCGCGGAAGCGCGGCGATGGCAATCCGAAGCCGACCGGCTCGCGCGCGAACGCGACGCGAGCATCGCGGGCCGCGGCCGCGATCTCCCGGCGCCGGACACTGAGCGCAACGCCGCGTGATTTCTGCTTGCCCGCCGCGCCTCGATCGGCGAGGCCCATAATTGGCGCCCTTTATGACCACCGCCGTAAAAATATGCGGGATCACAAACGACGCGGCGCTCGATGCCGCGCGCGATGGCAAAGCCGACTTTGTCGGTTTTGTCTTTTTCCCGAAGAGCCCACGCAATCTCGATCTTGCCCAGGCGCGAGCGTTGCGCGAAAGGGTACCGCGGGGCGGCGCCTGCAAGACCGTCGCCCTCGTCGTCGATCCATCCGATCGCGCGCTCGCCGAAATCGTGCGGGAGGTCGACCCCGATCTTTTGCAGCTTCACGGCCACGAGTCGCTGGAACGCGTGGCCGAGATCCGGAGACGCTTCGGCAAGCCGGTCATGAAAGCCATCCCCGTTTCATCCGCCGCCGATGTCGCGGCGGGACTGGCCTATCTTTCGCCGGGCCAATTGGCCGACATCCTGCTCTTCGATGCCAAGCCCGATCCCAATGCGATGCTCCCGGGAGGCAACGGTCTCGCCTTTGATTGGCATATTCTGGAAGGCCTTGCCGGCCGCACGCCGTTCGCGCTCGCCGGGGGGCTGAACCCGGAAAACGTGGCCGAGGCGATTGCCCGGACGGGCGCCGAGATCGTCGATGTGTCATCGGGCGTTGAGAGCGCCCCGGGGGTGAAGGAACCTGGGCTCATCCGCCGCTTCCTTCAGGCAGCGAAGGCGGCTAAGCAGGGAGCATTCGACGCTTCACCGCACTGAACGCGACGCGAGCGGCAACACGAAGAGAGAGCGATATGTCGACGACCGCAGATGCCAAGCTCAACAGCTACCGGACGGGCCCCGACGACAAGGGTTTCTTCGGTTTGTTCGGCGGCCGCTTCGTCGCCGAAACTCTGATGCCGCTGATCCTCGATCTTGAGCGCGCCTATAACGCCGCGAAGGCGGACCCCACGTTTCAAGCCGAGATCGACCATCTGAACCTGCATTACGCCGGCCGGCCGAGCCCGCTCTACTTTGCCGAGCGAATGACGAATGAACTGGGCGGCGCGCGCATCTACTTCAAGCGCGACGAACTCAATCACACCGGCTCTCACAAGATCAATAATTGCCTCGGACAGATTCTGCTAGCGCGCCGCATGGGCAAGAAGCGCATCATCGCCGAGACGGGCGCCGGGCAGCACGGTGTCGCGGTCGCGACAGTCTGCGCCAAATACGGCCTGCCCTGCGAAATCTACATGGGCGCCACCGACGTCGAGCGGCAGGCGCCGAACGTTGCGCGCATGAAGCTGCTGGGGGCCAAGCTCAATCCGGTGACAGCCGGCGCCGGCACCTTGAAAGACGCCATGAACGAGGCGCTGCGCGATTGGGTGACGAATGTGTCCGACACCTATTACCTGATCGGAACGGCGGCAGGTCCCCACCCCTAT
>JBLMYE010000100.1:0-3175 GCA_050258115.1 Deltaproteobacteria bacterium
CTCAAGACCGTGCCGTCCGTTTATTGCGTGATGGGTGAAATAGGCCGCCGCGCACAGGCTCGAAAGCAGCACAAGAACCTGTCGGACCCTCAATCGCCAATCATACATCGGTTGTACGCGATACCGGGATGTTCGTGGCTACGCAGAAATCTGAAACCGGGAACGCGGCCTTTATAGATGGTCATCACTTAAGGGCAGGTAAAGCCCCGTCTTGATTTCGGCCCCCGGCCGCGGTTCGGGGGGATCCAGGCCTGAAAAGCCCCCCGCGATCTCCCGCTCTTGCCGATGCGGATCGTCGTCTCCCTGTAACCTACGTGTCTGCAAGGGAGGGATGTCGCTTGGCTTGGAAATCGCTTCTGGTTCACCTCAAGCCCTATAACGAGAACGCTCCGGCGGTCGCGGCAGCGCTGTCGGTTGCCCGTCGGTTCGATGCGTCGTTGACGGGGCTCTACCCGATGCGGGAACTGGCGATGCTGAAATTGATCGTCGGCCCGGACAGCCCCTCTGCGCGGGAAGCCGAAGCCAGAGACGCACCTCTCGCCCGGAAAGCCGAAGAAGATTTCCTCGCAGCCTGCCGCCAAGCGGGTGTCGACGGCCGTTTCGAAGTGGCGGAGGGCAACGCCAACGAAGTGCTTTGCCTCGCCGGCCGCGTACATGACGTGCTCTTCGTTGAAGCGGGCGGGAGCCTCGATGGCCGCGGCGGCGACCTTGTCGAGGAATGCGCCGTTACGGCCGGAACGGCGACCATCATCGTGCCTGCTGGCGGGACGAAGTCGTTCGGAAAGACCATTGCGGTGGCCTGGAACCACAGCCGTCAATCTGCTGCGGCGGTGCATGCGGCCCTCCCACTGATAGAGCGGGCGGAGAGCGTTCTCGTCCTCCTCGGGAAGGATCGCGACGCCATGCCGAGCGTCACCAGGCGACCGACGACTGATATCGGCGGCTATCTGGGGCTTCACAATCCGAACGTCCGCGTCGTCCCGCACAGCGAGACGGACGGCTCGGATCTGCAGACGGCGGCTCTGGCGGCCGGTGCGGATCTACTCGTAATGGGCGCGTATGGCCGGTCGGCGTGGCGCGAGTTTCTCTTCGGCGGTGCGACCCGCGCCGTGGTCGACAATCTCCGGCTTCCCGTGCTGATGGCGCACTAAGGCCGCCCCGTAGCCTTTAAGAGACCTTCGTCTTGAGAATGCTCCTGCCCGCGTAAGTCGCGACGGCGCCCAGTTCGCCTTCGATGCGGATCAGCTGATTGTACTTCGCGAGACGATCGGAACGCGACAGCGAGCCCGTCTTGATCTGACCGCAGTTGGTGGCGACCGCGAGGTCGGCGATGGTGCTGTCTTCTGTCTCGCCGGAGCGGTGAGACATCACTGCCGTATAGCCCGCGCGCTGCGCCATGCTGACGGCTTCGAGCGTCTCGGTCAGAGAGCCGATCTGGTTGACCTTGACCAGGATCGAGTTGGCGATGCCTCTGTCGATCCCTTCGGAGAGACGCTTCGTGTTCGTCACGAAGAGGTCGTCGCCGACGAGCTGGCACTTTCTACCGACGAGTTCGGTCAATGCCTTCCAGCCGGCCCAGTCGTCCTCGGCCATGCCGTCTTCGATGGAGATGATGGGATAGCGCGCGACCAGATCGGCCAGGAACTTCGCGTTCCCCTCACTGTCGAGCGATTTGCCCTCGCCCTCCATGACGTACTTGCCGTTCTTGAAATACTCTGTCGAGGCGCAGTCGAGGGCCAGCATGACGTCGGAACCGGGTTTGTAGCCGGCCTTTTCGATCGCCTTCATGATGAAGCCCAGCGCATCGTCGGCGCTCTTCAGGTTCGGGGCGAACCCGCCTTCGTCGCCGATGCCCGTATTGTGGCCGGCATCCTGCAACGACTTCTTGAGTGTGTGAAAAATCTCCGCACCGACGCGCACGGCATCCGCGATCGAACCTGCCGCCACGGGCATGATCATGAATTCCTGAATGTCGATCGGATTGTCGGCATGGGCGCCGCCGTTGACAATGTTCATCATGGGCACCGGCAAAACGTGCGCATTCGCTCCACCGACGTAGCGGTAGAGCGACAGGTTGGAGGCGTCCGCCGCTGCCTTCGCGACGGCGAGCGAGACGCCGAGAATCGCATTCGCGCCGAGGCGGGCCTTGTTCGGCGTCCCATCGAGTTCAATGAGCGCCATGTCGATGCCGCGCTGGTCTTCCGCGTCCATGCCGGCGATGGCGTCGGCGATCTCGCCGTTGACGGCCGCGACCGCCTTGGTGACGCCTTTGCCGAGGTAGCGTGACTTGTCGCCGTCACGCAGTTCGATGGCTTCGTGCGCGCCGGTCGAGGCACCCGAGGGAACCGCGGCGCGGCCCGTGGAGCCATCCTCCAGCATGACGTCCACTTCGACAGTGGGGTTGCCGCGACTGTCCAGAATTTCGCGGCCGAGGATGTCGACGATGGCGGTCATGGCATATCCCATTCTTGCAGGTCGAGGGACGGTGGACGGCCAAGTCCAATTCCCCTCGCGTGAAACTGCGGCGGGTTGTAGCCTTCGCGCCGAAACCTGCAAAGCCCCGGCGGGCAACCCTGTCCTACCCGGACGGGCAGTTCGGGGGTATTTCCGCTGCCGCCTGTTGGACGAAAGTGCAAGAAGATGTCCGGCGTGAATGATCGATCCGCCCTCGTTCTCTTCTCCGGCGGGCAGGACTCCACTGTTTGTCTTGCCTGGGCGCTCGATCGCTTCGAGCATGTCGAGACGGTCGGTTTCAACTACGGGCAGCGGCACGCCGTGGAACTCGCCCAGCGAAGCATCGTGCGCGATGCGCTTGCACGCTGTCACGACTGGGGCCGGCGCCTGGGGCAGGACACCACGATCGGCCTGCCGGAATTGGGACTCCTGTCGGAAACCGCGCTCACACGCGAACGGGCCATTGCTTTCGAGGAAGGTGGTCTGCCGAACACGTTCGTGCCGGGGCGCAACCTGCTGTTCCTCACCTATGCGGCGGCGCTCGCCTATAGGCGCGGCATCAAGACCCTCGTCGGCGGCATGTGCGAAACGGATTACTCAGGCTATCCCGATTGCCGGCAGGCGACGATCACAGCGATGGGCGAAGCGCTGGCGCTCGGCCTCGACTATCCCTTGAAGATCGAGACGCCGCTGATGTTCGTCGACAAGGCGGGGACGTGGG
>JBLMYE010000101.1:0-4238 GCA_050258115.1 Deltaproteobacteria bacterium
GGTCTCGACTTTGACGCCCGGTCCCATGGTGGAGGACAGGGAAACCTTCTTCAGATAGGTACCTTTCGAGCCGGTGGGCTTGGCCTTCACCACGGCGTCGACGAACGCCTTGATGTTCTCCACCAACGCCTTTTCCGTGAAGCTCGCCTTGCCGACACCGGCATGGACGATGCCAGCCTTCTCGACGCGGAACTCGACCGAACCGCCCTTTGCGCCTTTCACAGCACCGACGACGTCCATGGTGACCGTGCCGACGCGCGGGTTCGGCATCAGTCCGCGGGGACCGAGCACCTTACCGAGGCGGCCGACGAGGCCCATCATGTCGGGCGTCGCGATGCAGCGATCGAAATTGATCTGCCCCTTCGACACCGTTTCCACGAGATCTTCGGCACCGACGATGTCGGCTCCGGCCGCCTTGGCTTCCTCCGCCTTGGCGCCGCGCGCGAAAACCGCGACGCGCGCCGTGCGGCCCGAGCCGTTGGGCAGGTTGCAGACGCCGCGGACCATCTGGTCGGCATGCTTGGGATCGACGCCGAGGTTCATCGAGATCTCGATCGTCTCGTCGAACTTCGCCTTGGCACGCTCCTTGATCAGCTTGACCGCGTCGTCGACCGCATAGGCCTTCGTGCGATCGACACCCTTTGCGATGGCGAAGGCGCGCTTGCCGCCCGCCTCGCGCGTGGCCTTGATTTCGGTTTCGCTCACGTTGCTCTTTGCCATCGGATCACTCCACCACCTTGAGGCCCATCGAACGGGCGGAGCCCGCGATCGTCTTGGCGGCCTGATCGATATCGTCCGTGTTCATATCCTTCAGCTTCAGCTTGGCGATGTCGCGCAACTGAGCCATGGTGATCTGACCGGCCACATCGCGACCGGGGTTCTTGGAACCCGAACCCGGCTTCCCGGTCGGCTTCATACCGGCGGCCTTCTTGATGAGGTACGTCGCTGGGGGCGTGCGCATCTCGAAGGTGAACGAGCGGTCGGAGTAGACCGTGATCTTCACCGGGATCGGAGTGCCCTGCTCGAGATCCTTCGTCTTGGCGTTGAAGGATTTGCAGAACTCCATGATGTTGACCCCGCGCTGACCGAGCGCGGGCCCGATCGGCGGTGCCGGGTTGGCGGCGCCTGCAGGCACCTGCAGGTTGATGTAGCCGTCTATTTTCTTTGCCATGTGTTCCCCTGGAACTTGTTGGATGAAACGCCTCACGGCGGGCCATCCGAGGGTTAGCGGTCGAGCGAGCCTTCATGCTCTATAGAGCCTCGGGCTCTCCCGCGGATCGCCACCCGGCCGGCACCGTGAAACCGGCGAGGTGGACTTCATCCGGCGCAGCGCGCCGGAAGCTTCGGCACCGCCCCATCGGGAGCGGCATGCATATTTTCAGCTGGCCACCTTCTCCACCTGCTGGAACTCGAGTTCGACCGGCGTCTTGCGGCCAAAGATCGAGACGCCGACCTTGAGGCGTGAACGCTCTCCGTCGACTTCCTCCACCTCGCCTTGGAAGGATGCGAACGGTCCGTCGATGACCTTCACCTGCTCGCCGATCTCATAGATGATCGAAGGTGCCGGGCGCTCCACGCCGTCCTTGACCTGGTTGAGGATGCGCATGGCCTCCTCTTCCGGAATGGGCATCGGCTTGTTGTCGGCCCCGAGGAAACCCGTGACCTTCGGCGTGTTCTTGATGAGCAGAAAGGCCGGATCGGTCATTTCCATCTTCACGAGCACGTAGCCCGGAAGAAACTTCCGTTCGGCGTGAATCTTGCGGCCCCGCTTGACTTCGATGACGTCCTCGGTCGGCACCATGACTTCGTCGATGAGGTGCTCGAGCCCGGACGTCTTCGCACGCTCGCGGATGGCTTCCGCCACCTTGCGTTCGAAGTTCGTATAGGCGTGGACAATGTACCAGCGCTTGGACATGTGTCGCGTGTTCTCTCGTCTCGTATGGCGGAATCGAGCTAGCGTTGCGAAGCGGTCAGCGTCCGAGACCAAGGATCTTGTTGATGAACCAGCCCAGGAGCTGATCTGCGGCAAGGAAAAAGAGGGCCGCCAGTGTAACCATCAAGATGACCATGAGCGTGGTGACCCACACTTCCTTCCAGGTCGGCCAAGTGACCTTGGCGACTTCCTGCCGAACCTCTTGGATGAACTGCAACGGGTTATACATCGCCATCGACGCTGTCTTCACCGGGCGCATGCGACAAAACAGCACAGCGCCGCCGGAGGTAGCCCCTCCAGAAGCGCCATCCTAACAGAACCGGCCCGGCGCCCTCGCCGCGAGCCCGTTCGCAATTCAAATGGCAGGGGCGGCAGGTCTCGAACCTGCGACCTTCGGTTTTGGAGACCGACGCTCTACCAATTGAGCTACACCCCTGCAGGTCCGCAGCCGGCCTTTTCAAGCCTGAACGGTCCAGGGCCGCCACCTCTAGCGGATGTTTTTCGCTTTGTCACCGCCGACGTCGCGAATTTTTTGCCTGTTCATCAAATGGGTTCGACGACGACGGCCGTGCCGTAGGCCAGCACCTCGGTGACGGCGGAGGCGATCTCGTTCGCGTCGTAGCGGAAGCCCAGAATGGCGTTCGCCCCCATCTGTTGCGCATTCTGGATGAGAAGATCGAAAGCTTCCTGCCGGGTTTGCTCGGCGAGTTTGGTATAGACGGTGATATTGCCGCCAAAAAGGATCTGGACGGCCGCCCCGATGTTGCCCACCACGCTCCGGGACCTGACGGTCAGCCCTTTCGCCACACCAATCGTCCGGACAACGCGGTAGCCCGGAAGGTCATTCGTGGTGGCGACGATCATGGTCTCTCTCTCCGGCTCATCATCCGGTCACAAAAGATGAAGCCGGAGGCTTCGTCCACCCCCGGCTTCAAGAAAGTCAGACACGCCGCGCATCCTCAAAGGTCAGAGGCCACCACTCACTCGACGATCTTGGTGACGACTCCGGCGCCGATCCAAACGCCGCCTGCCGCGTTTGGAATTCGACGATTTGTCGGCGCCGCGCATCCTCAAAGGTCAGAGGCCGCCACTCACTCGACGATCTTGGTGACGACTCCGGCGCCGACGGTGCGGCCACCTTCGCGGATGGCGAAGCGGACCTTCTCTTCCATCGCGATCGGAGACACGAGTTCAACGTCCATCGACACGTTGTCGCCCGGCATCACCATTTCCGTTCCCGCAGGAAGCGTCACGACACCCGTCACGTCTGTCGTCCGGAAGTAAAACTGAGGACGGTAGTTCGTGAAGAACGGCGTGTGACGCCCGCCCTCGTCCTTCGTCAGAATGTAGGCTTCCGCCTTGAACTTCTTGTGCGGCTTCACAGAGCCCGGCTTGCAAAGAACCTGACCGCGCTCCACCGAATCCTTATCAATGCCGCGCAGCAGACAACCCACGTTGTCTCCAGCCTCGCCCTGGTCCAGAAGCTTGCGGAACATCTCAACGCCCGTCACCACCGACTTCTGAGTGTCGCGAAGACCAACGATCTCAACTTCCTCGCCGACCTTGATCACGCCACGCTCAATGCGGCCCGTCACAACCGTGCCGCGGCCCGAAATCGAAAACACGTCTTCGATCGGCATCAGGAACGGCTGATCCTTCGGACGCTCCGGAAGAGGAATGTACGTGTCCAGAGCCTCGTAAAGCTTGATGATCGCCTCGTCCGCAAGCTCGCCCTTCTCGCCGTTCAGGGCCTTGATCGCAGCGCCCCGGATGATCGGAGTGTCGTCGCCCGGGAACTGGTACTTCGAAAGAAGCTCGCGAACTTCCATCTCAACCAGATCCAGAAGCTCCGCGTCCTCAACAACGTCGCACTTGTTCAGAAACACCACAATCCGGGGAACGCCGACCTGGCGCGCCAGAAGAATGTGCTCGCGCGTCTGAGGCATCGGGCCGTCCACCGCCGAAACAACGAGGATCGCCCCGTCCATCTGCGCCGCGCCCGTGATCATGTTCTTCACGTAGTCCGCGTGGCCGGGGCAGTCAACGTGCGCATAGTGACGGTTCGGCGTCGCATACTCAACGTGCGACGTCGCGATCGTCAGGATCTTCGTCGGGTCGCGACGGCCCTGGCTCTCCGATGCCTTCGCAACTTCGTCGTACGCAATCGCCGTCTGAGTCCAACCGCGGTCCGCTGACACCTTCGTCAATGCGGCCGTCAACGTCGTCTTGCCGTGGTCAACGTGACCGATCGTGCCTACGTTGCAGTGCGGCTTGTTACGTTCGAATTTTGCCTTCGCCATCGGCG
>JBLMYE010000102.1:0-3779 GCA_050258115.1 Deltaproteobacteria bacterium
GGGACTGGCGCGGGCTATAAGGCCGGTCAGCCCCGTGGCGGTATCGGGTTCACATGGTCGCCGATGACCATGCGTGAGGCGGCGCCAAAGGCCGCTTGCCTGAGCTACCGGGTATACTTTCCTGCGAAATTTGATTTCGGCGAAGGCGGCACGCTGCCTGGGCTTTCCATTGGGTCCTCGTTCGATCCGCGGGGAGAGCCCGACGTGGGCCAGGGTGCCGCGGTCCGTCCGGGTTGGAACAGGCACGGCGGTGCCGTCGTCAACGTGCAGTATGCGACTGCGGAGGGCTGGAAAAATCCACCAGCCGTCGGAAGCGAAGTCCGTTGGCCCGCTGGTCGCTGGGTGACGATCGAACAGGAAGTGATCCTGAACGATCCCGGCAGCAAGAATGGCGTGGTCCGGCTTTGGCTCGACGGCAAGTTCGCGGGCGAAAACAAAAAGCTCGGGCTGCGGGGCGACGCCGGTCTGGCGATGGCGGGCGTGAGGGCCGATGTTCATTTCGGCTCTGTGCTGAGTGCGACCGTGGCTCCGGCAGATGCGCAGGTTCGGCTGACGCCTTTAGTCGTCAGGTGGCAGTGAGCATTCAACTCTGCCGCCAAACGCGTCTCAGGACGCAGCGATCATAGCCCGCGTCAATCTCGCCGCTTTTTTTCGTGGATGTGCGTTCAATTTAACGCCGGACCGGAGCCATGGCTAAAATATAGTAAACGAATACCGCTGCCCAAGCCTTGTTCGCAGCCTTAAATGCCAATCGGCCATATACGGCAACTTACCTATCGTTCACGAAAAGAAAAAAAACCTGTTCCTGTTCTTGCGAAATGTCCGGGAAAGGTGTTCTGTATTTTTAGGCGTGGCGCCGTCCCCCCCATCCCCCAAATGGTGCCATGTTGTCGAGCCCGCGGTCTCCCCCCGACCGCGGGCTTCTTTATTTCGTGTCGCTCGCTGCAAACCCTGCGCGCTGAGCGTCCGCCTCCGAGCAGAACCAGCGATCTCCGCGCGTTACTCGAACGGAGATCCGCGCGTAATCGAGTTGGTGGGGGAGGCTATATGTTTTTCTGCCGGCTTGAACTCGTCCTTTGACCGGACAATTGTTCGGCGCATCTTTGGCCGCCTCGCGGAAAACCCTTTCACGCCACTCGTCCGGGCGTTCGGGCTCACCAGCCCATAAACCGGCATTCGACATTTTCGCCGCTGCCTCGTCGGCGGTGTAGCTGGAAAAAAGACCGCCATCGGAAAAGGCAAATCCCTGACTGACAAGGCGGGCCCCGATATCCGCGCCGCCAGCCGAGCATTGGCCGCTTCGAATGCCATCGCTTTTGCCGGTTATCGAGCAGCGGACCGTTCGGCTGCCGCGTAGAAGTTTATCCAGGTAACGCTTTGCCGCTGCACCGCAGTCAAAAGACAATCCGCCCGGTCGTGAACATTTCTGTCCCTCGTCCAGCATAAGGACGCCCTCCAGACGAACGAGCGCGCGACCAATTTTCAGAAGGCCCGGACCCGCGGCCCGGGCCGGCCCTTCGACGACGTCGCCGGCCTCGCCGGCAACATGTCCATCCGGGCTTTCCTTCGATGCGGGATCACCGGCCACCCACGCTTTAACAAGGGGCGAGGCCAGCCAAAGACCCAAGGACGCGGCGATGGACGCGGCGGCCAAGGGCCAGTAGGCCTGAGCCCGATCGGCCATGGCGACGGCCCGCTCGGTCCGAACGCCCCAATCTTCAGCAGCGTCCGGCCCTGCGGTAAAAAGACGTGGCCAGAGCCAAGCCGTCACCGACACCAGCGCCGCGGCGCCGAGCAGCACTGCGTCCCGGTCCAACCCGAACTGCCCGGAGCGGATCAGTAAGCCAGTCACGGAAAACAAGCTCGTGACGGCCAATGCGACTGAGACGGGCCGGGTCGAAAGACGGCCGTTGACTGGTTCGGAAACCGCTGCGATGCGGTCCCGCGCCGCAGCGAACGACCGGATGAGAAGGGCAAGTCCCGTTTCCGCCCGCCCGGCAGCGCCCTCGGCGGCAACTCTTGCGGCCTTGAGCGCGGCGTGCCCGGCGGCCTCGGCACCGGCGGCGCCCGCCGCCAGACCCTTGCGGCCTGCCTCTTTCACACCTTCCACCGCAGCGACCTTTGCCGCTTCGATCTTCGCGCGCCGCTGCTGACGTCGGACGAGTACCGTCGTCTTGACGTATTCCCTCCACTCGAAGCCCTCGTTGCGACGCCACCAGCGCAAAGAAGTACATCCTCCATGAAAATGACAGCCGGACACGTTATGATGCCAGTTCGGGCCGTAAAGTGGCGCCGGGGAGGGCCGCCGGTCCATGGCCTATGGGGGGTGGCCTGATCTTCTGGCCCGATTCAACCGTTGAAGTGGTGAAGGGTAACACCTCGGCCAATCCGTGCACGCCGGCTTCGATCCAAAGCCACTCTGGAGTTCATTCGATGAAAAGCTTCCGCTTTCCTCTCGTTGCTGTCTGCTGCTCGTTGACGTTGGCAGTCATGCCCGGTCCGCCCGCCGTCGCCGACTTCGATCCTCCCGTGAAAAAGAAGGTGGACTGCACCAAGCCAGAGAATAAGAACAAGCCTGCGTGCAAGCCGAACCACTCTGCAAGCGACGACGAGATCTACAACGCCGGTTATTGGATGGCGCGCAGTGGAAAATTTGCCGAGGCGCTGGCGGTCTTCAGAACGGCCGGCGACCAGAACGATCCGCGCATCCTCACCGGGATCGGCTTTGCGACCCGCAAGCTGGGCGATGTCGATGCCGCTTTCGCGTACTACGACCGCGCCCTTGCGCGAGATCCCGGCCTCGTACTGACGCGCGCCTACCTCGGTGAGGCTCACCTTATGAAGGATGACGTCGCAGCCGCGGAGGTCCAACTTCGTGAAATCGTGCAGCGATGCGGAACCTCGTGCGAGGCTTACGCCCATCTCGCGGCGCACATCGCGGCCTACAAGGCGAACACCCGCAAGGGGTGATCGGCTGAAACGGCAACGCGGTCTTGCGGCAAACCACCCCTTGGCTCAGCGGGTCGGCTGAGGCACACTTTGGAAATCATGCTTCCGGGGCTTTCGCCGCCCGGGGGTCCAAGGGGAGAGACTTGATGCTTCTGAAGAATTTGGCTTGCGGTGCCGCCGCTGCGTTGGTCTCGCTTTCAATAGCAGCGGGGGCCCGGTCCGAAGGCCGCGTCTTCTCAAAGGACATCGGGCCGGCCAATGCGGCTTGCGATCCCAACACGAAGGGTTCGGCGGCATGGCAGGCATGCATTGGTGCGGCGCGCGCCGGGATGTCCGATGATGAACTTTTCTACGCCGGCTACTGGTTGGCCAAGACCGGCCGCTATGCCGAGGCCTTGAGTTATCTTAGCCTGTCCAGGACTCGCGATGCCCGCGTCCTGACATATATCGGTTTTGCAACCCGCAAGCAGGGCGATGTGGAAAAGGCCCTGCCGCTCTACGCGGAAGCGCTGGCCAAGGACCCAGACTTTGTCGTCGCCCGCGCTTATCTCGGCGAGGCGTATCTGACCCGAAACGAGCCGGCTCGCGCAAAGGCCGAACTTGCCGAGATCGCGGCGCGCTGCGGCACGTCATGTCCGGCATATGTCGACCTCGATCGTCACATCGCCGCTTATGAAACGACAAACGGCTGACATGTGACGCGATCGTCCAAGACGCGAGCCGAAGAGACTTTAGGGGGGCCGATGATCACCGTCGGCCTTCACTTTTCTGGCATCGGCCTCGTCAACTCATCCAACTGCCGCCGATGACCTTGAGACGCCCTCCCTCTT
>JBLMYE010000103.1:0-5378 GCA_050258115.1 Deltaproteobacteria bacterium
GTCGCCGAGGGTCCCGAGTGTGGGAATTTCCCGACCAATCTGGCTCGCAATCCACGCAACTTGCCCGCACCGAACTTCGGCTGCACTTCACAGAAGAATTTAGCGGCGATGGTTCTGAACCCCGCCGATCTACTCGGACCTGGCAAGATGGATCCTCGTCCGTCGGATCGTCGCCAGGAAAACTGGCAGAAGTACATATAGGGCCAAACGACGGGCGCCCATAGGAGCCAGGAAGAAACAGTCGATACTGGCGCCGGCGGCGGCCAATAAGAATGAGGTTGTCTTGACATGACCAGGCAGACCAATACCAATCCTGCGTTTGCGGCGGCAGGTACCGATTATTCCGACTTCGAAATCCCTGTCATCGACCCCTCTCAGGGCAGCATGGAGCGCGCGCGTCCCATTCCGCGCATTTCGATCCAGGCTTTCTGCGAGCAAAATCACATGGCGGCCGTGGTCCAGGAGGCGTCCGAGGATCGCCGGCTGAGCAAGGCGCATGTCAGCGTCCACATGGGCGGTGCCGTCGCAGCGGTGCAGCACTACCAGGAAAGTCCGACACCGAACCTCATCATCGTGGAAAGTGCGCTGCCCCGTCAGCATCTGCTGACGGAACTGGACCGGCTCGCCGAATGCTGTGATCCCGGAACGAAGGTCGTTGTCATCGGCCACGTCAACGACGTTATTCTCTACCGTGAGCTTCTCAAGCGCGGTGTCAGCGAGTACCTCGTCGCCCCGGTGACGGCGCCCCAGCTCATGGAAAGCCTGTCCAATCTCTATAACGATCCGGAGTCGGACCCGGTCGGTCACGTTTACGCCTTCATCGGCGCGAAGGGCGGCGTCGGATCTTCAACCATCTGTCACAATGCGGCCTGGACGCTTTCGGAAGCACTGAAGTCGAACGTCATCGTTGCCGACCTTGATCTCGCATTCGGCACGACCGGGCTCGATTTCAACCAGGACCCCGTGCAGGGTATTGCCGACGCGCTGGCGACGCCCGAGCGTCTGGACGAAGTCCTGCTCGACCGCCTCCTCACCAAGTGCTCGGAGCATCTGTCGATATTTGCAGCCCCGGTCGTGCTCGACCGGGATTACGACATCACACCGGACGGCTGCGACATGGTCATCGACGTCGCGCGCCAGAACGTGCCCTACGTGGTGATCGATCTCCCGCACGGCTGGTCGGCTTGGACCAAGCGCGTCCTGCTCCAGGCTGACGAAGTCGTCATCACCGCCGCGCCCGATCTCGCCAACCTGCGCAACGCAAAGAATATCGTCGAGCTGCTAAAGCAGTCGCGCCGGAACGACAATCTCCCGCATCTCGTGATCAACATGGCTAACGTGCCAAAGCGGCCTGAGATTGCGCTCAAGGAGTTCGAAGAAGCACTCGGGCTGAAGGCACTCGCCGTGATCGACTTCGATCCTGAAACCTTTGGTCAGGCCGCGAACAACGGTCAGATGATCGAAGAGATGAGCAATCGCGCGAAGGCGACTCCCATGTTGCGCGATATTGCCATGACGCTCGCCCACCGCAAGGAAATCAAGGTCGAGAAGAAGTCACCCTTCGCCCCGCTCCTCGAGAAGCTGAAACTGAAGCGTTAAGGACCAGCACGCATGTTCGGAAGGCGTTCATCGGATGGCGCGTCTCAGCGCCGAGTCGGTCCCCAGCAGCAGGCTGCCGCGCCAGTCGCGGAAGTCCAGGCAGCGCCCCCGGCCAGCCGCCAGGCGCCGGAACACGCCGAGCCGCAGCGCCGCCACTCTGAAGAGTACTACGACGTCAAGACGACCGTCTTCAACGCCCTGATCGATACGATCGACTTGACGCAGCTGGCCAAGCTCGACGCCGCGGCGGCGCGCGAGGAGATCCGCGACATCGTCAGCGAGATCATTCAGGTCAAGAACGTCGTCATGTCGATCGCCGAGCAGGAAGAACTGCTCGAAGATATCTGCAACGACGTTCTGGGCTACGGTCCCCTGGAACCGCTTCTCGCCCGCGACGACATCGCCGACATCATGGTCAACGGCGCGAACACGACGTTCATCGAAGTGAGCGGCAAGGTCCAGAAAACGTCCGTCCGTTTCGCCGACAACCAGCAACTCATGAATATCTGTCAGCGTATCGTGAGCCAGGTCGGCCGCCGCGTCGATGAATCAAGCCCGATATGCGACGCGCGTCTGCCCGACGGATCGCGCGTCAACGTCATTGCGCCCCCGCTCGCCATCGACGGGCCGGCATTGAGAATTCGTAAGTTCAAGAAGGACCGCCTCAAGCTCGATAACCTGGTCAAGTTCGGCTCGATCACCCCGGCCGGTAAGACGGTCTTGGAGATCATCGGTCGGGTCCGCTGCAACGTGCTGATCTCCGGCGGCACCGGTTCTGGTAAAACGACGCTGCTCAACTGTCTGACCGGCTGCATCGACCACGACGAGCGGATCATCACATGCGAAGACTCCGCCGAACTTCAGCTCCAGCAGCCCCACGTTGTGCGGCTCGAAACGCGCCCGCCCAACCTCGAAGGCGAAGGCGAGATCACCATGCGCGATCTTGTCAAGAACTGCCTGCGTATGCGCCCCGAGCGCATCATCGTCGGCGAAGTGCGCGGCCCTGAAGCGTTCGATCTGCTGCAGGCGATGAATACCGGTCACGACGGTTCCATGGGAACGCTGCACGCCAACAGCCCGCGAGAAGCGATCAGCCGTCTCGAGTCGATGATCATGATGGGCGGCTATGCGCTTCCGGTGAAGACGATTCGCGAAATGATCTGCGGCTCGATCGACGTGATCGTCCAGGCCTCGCGCCTTCGCGACGGCTCGCGCAAGATCACGCACATCACCGAAGTGCTCGGCATGGAAGAGGAGACGGTGACGCTGCAGAACCTGCTCGTCTACGAAGTCACGGGCGAGGACGCGAACGGAAAGCTAATCGGTCGCCACAGGTCCACCGGCATCGCGCGGCCGCGGTTCTGGGACCGCGCCGAGTACTATAAGGAAGAGGGCCGCCTCGCATCCGCGCTTGCCGCAGCCGAGGTTCTCGACAGCCACGGCAATCCCCTGGGTGAATCCCATGGCTGATAGCGATACGATTATCATCGTAGCGGCCCTGCTGGCGGCGTTCGCGTTCGCCGGTATCGTTTTCGCGCTTCTCTATCCCTACATTTCCGGTGAAAAACAGACCGAAAAGCGCGTCGCGAGCGTAACGGAAAGCCGGACCAAGAAGACCGCCGGCGCGCACAGGTCGGCAGCCGAGATTGCGGCGCAGCGCAAGAAGCAGGTCACCGACAGCCTCAAGGACATGGAGGCCAGGGCAAAGTCGCGCGAGAAAATTTCACTCAGAACGCAGCTCGAGCGCGCCGGCCTCGATGCGGAGCCGCGCAATTTCTGGATCGCGAGCATGATCTGCGGGATCGTTTGCGGGGTCCTCGCGTTCATATGGACCAGCGGCGGTATGATGCCGCTCGCCGTCGCCACCGCACTTCTGATCGGAATATTGGGCCTGCCCCGTTGGGTCCTTTCCAAACTGATCAAGCGCCGCCAGCGCAAGTTTCAGTCCGAGTTGGCCAACGCGATCGATGTCATCGTCCGCGGCGTCAAATCGGGCCTGCCGTTGAACGAATGCTTGCAGATCATCGCACGGGAGAGCCCCGAGCCGATTGGCGGAGAGTTTCGATATGTCGTCGAACAGATGCGGGTCGGCGTTCCCCTCCACGAGGCGCTCGATCGGTTGATGGTACGCATGCCGCTTTCGGAAGTGAAGTTCCTCGCTATCGTGATCGGAATTCAGCAACAGGCAGGCGGCAACCTGTCGGAGGCCCTCGGAAATCTTTCTGGCGTTCTCCGCGATCGCTTCCGCATGGAAATGAAAGTCAAGGCTTTGTCGGCGGAAGCAAAATCCTCGGCCGGCGTTCTGGCCTCGCTGCCGCCCGGTGTCATGTTCATGACGTATGCGTCCTCTCCCGATTACATCATGCCGCTATTCTCCACCACTGCCGGGAATTTGTTTCTGCTGGCCGGCGGCTTCTGGATGCTGTGTGGCGTCCTCGTGATGCGCAAGATGATCAACTTCAAGTTTTAAGGCGGTTCGGGAAGCAGTCGCGTTCCGAAGACAGAAACGAAGGCAGTGCCATGCAGGAGATCATCGACGCTATCATGAACCCGCAGCTGCTCGCGACGATGCTCGCGGCTGTCGCGGCGTTCGCCACGGTCCTGTCGGTGGCCATGCCTCTTCTGCAGAAGGATCGCCTCAGCCAGCGTATGAAGGTGATGGCAATCGAGCGCGACAAGATGCGCTCGCAGAGGCTTCAGGAACTGGCAGTCAGGGACCGTCAGGCGAACCAGGCGAGATTGCGTCAGACGCCGAAGGGCTACATGCAGGAGATCGTCGACCGCTTCGATCTTCGCGCGCAATTCGATAATGAAGAGGTTCGCAACAAGCTGAAGACTGCGGGTCTGCGCGGCCAGGCTCCGCTGGTGGCGTACATCTTCTTTCGCGTGGCCATGCCGCCGATCGTCTTCCTGGTCGCCTTGTTCTACATCTTCGTGGTGCTGAAGCTCCAGTACCCGCCCATGATCAAGTTCCTTATGGGGGTCTGCGCCGGCGTCATCGGCTTCTACCTGCCCAACATCTTCATCGAGAACCTGGCTCAGAAAAGACAGAAGTCCATCCGGCAGGCGTTTCCCGATGCGCTCGACATGCTCTTGATCTGCGTACAGTCTGGCATGTCCGTTGAAGCGGCCTTCGGAAAGGTGGCCAAGGAAATCACCTCCCAGTCCCTCGAACTCGGAGAGGAGCTTGCGCTAACGACCGCGGAACTTTCCTACCTGAGTGAGCGCCGCGCGGCGTTCGAAAACCTCGGCAAGCGCACGGGCATTCCCGGTGTGAAGGCCGTCGCGACCGCGCTGATCCAGGCCGAGCGCTACGGCACCCCTGTCGGTCACGCGTTGCGCGTGATGGCCAAGGAGAACCGGGACATCCGCATGGGCGAGGCTGAAAAGAAAGCGGCCGCCCTTCCGCCGAAGCTGACCGTTCCGATGATCATTTTCTTTCTCCCGGTTCTCTTCCTCGTCATTCTGGGTCCGGCCGCAATTCGTTATTTCGGTTACTCCTGACGGACTAGGACAAGACGGCGGCACGGTCCAAGACACGCCCGGAGCCTCGCCCTCGCTCTAGTCTGAGGTCTGTCCGCGGCAGAGCAATGCCTTTCCGCCGCACGCGCGCCGCCTTGACGGCAGGCTCCCGAGGCCACACCTGAGGCGTTGAATAGAAACGGTTGGATCACCATGCAGAACGCAAAGCTCACACCCCAGGAAGCCCTCATCTTTTCGATGATCACCATTTCCGCCGTCGATCGCGAGATCTCCGACGAGGACCTGCGGAGAATTGG
>JBLMYE010000104.1:0-5108 GCA_050258115.1 Deltaproteobacteria bacterium
GGCGAAAATGTCATGCGCGTGCTGCCGCCGCTGAACGTTTCGGATGCCGAGATCTCAGAAGGTCTCGCGCGCATGCGCCGCGCCTTTATGGCGCTTTCCTCCAAATCCTGAATTTCCGTCCAACATAAGGCCCTTCGACTATGGCCAAGGCCAACGCCGTCAGACATTTTCTCGATATCGACAAGCTCGATGCAAAGACGCTACGGCGGATCATCGACAATGCGCACGACATGAAGAAAGCCGGGCGGAAGGTACCGCCCAGGATGCGCCCGAAAGACATCGACGAGAAGGTTCTGATCCTCATCTTCGAGAAGCCTTCGACACGAACGCGGGTTTCGTTCGATATCGCCATGCGTCAGCTCGGGGGCACGACGCTGGCGCTGAACCATACCGATCTCCAGCTCGGCCGGGGCGAAAGCATCGCCGACACCGCGCGCGTGCTTTCGCGCTATGGCGATGCGATCATGATCCGCGCCAACAGCCACGACACGCTGCTGGAGCTCGCCGAGCACGCGACCATTCCCGTCATCAACGGGCTGACCGACAAGACGCATCCATGTCAGATCATGGCCGATGTGATGACCTTTGAAGAGCATCTCGGGCCGATCAAAGGCCGCACAGTGGCGTGGGTCGGGGACGGCAACAACGTGGCTGTGTCCTGGATGCACGCGGCGGCGCGTTTCGGGTTCAGCCTGCGCCTCGCCTGCCCCGAGGAATTGATGCCTGAGAAGCCTTATCTCGACTGGGCGAAAAAAGAGAAGGCCGACATCTCGATCGGGACGGATCCCGTCAAGGCGGTGAAGGGCGCCGACTGCGTGGTGACCGACACCTGGGTCTCCATGGGGCAGACCGACGCGCAGCGCCGCAAGAAAGTTCTGAAGCCCTACGCCGTCACGGACGCGGTGATGGCCAAGGCCGCGAAAGACGCGATATTCATGCATTGCCTGCCGGCATATCGCGGGCTCGAAGTCAGCGAGAGCGTGCTGGAAGGTCCGCAGTCGGTCATCTTCGATGAAGCGGAGAACCGGCTGCACGCCCAGAAAGGTGTTCTGGCCTGGTGTTTCGGAGCGGATTGAAGGCGCGTCATGGCCGGTCCTGAGACAAGCGGCGGCAGGGCGACGCCAGGAGCGATGGGCTCTACCCCTGATGACCTCGTCGTACCGTTCTCGACGGACAAGTCGGGCATTCGCGGGCGGCTCGTGCGGATGGGGGCCGTGGTCGATACGATCCTTGCCCGGCATGCCTATCCGGATGCCGTCAGCGAGGCGCTGGGTCAGGCTCTTGCGCTGACGGCCATGCTCGGTCAACCGCTACAGCCCGGCGGCCGCCTCGGATTTCAGACCCGGACGGACGGTCCGATCCGCTTCCTCCTCGCCGATTACGAAGCGCCCGGCCGGCTCAGGGGGTATGCGAGTTTCGATGCGGACGCGATTGCCGCGATGGGTGCGCGGCCCAAACAGGGCGATCTCATCGGCAACGGTCACATGGCGATGACACTCGAGCGTGTCGGCGACGACGACCGCTATCAGGGGATCGTCGCTCTCGAAGGACAAAGTATCGGAGCGGCGGCGCTCGCCTATTTTCGGCAATCGGAGCAGTTGCCGAGTTATGTCCGGCTCACGGTCGCGCGCCACCGCGTGCAGGGCGGCGGATGGCACTGGCGGGCAGGAGGACTGCTGATCCAACATCCGAAGGCTGGCATCGACGACGACGATAGCCCATCGGCGCCGCCGGAGCAGGAGGATTGGCAGCGCGCGCGTATTCTGGCGGCGAGTGTCGAAGACCACGAACTGATCGATCCGATGCTCTCGGCGGAGCGACTTCTTTTCCGTCTCTTCAATGAGGAGGACGTGCGCGTCTACAAGGGGCAGCCCCTGGATGCCAAGTGCCGCTGCTCGCGCGAGCGCGTCCAGATGTTTCTATCGAGATTTTCGCAAGAGGATCTCGACAGTCTGCGCGAACCGGACGGAAGTATCTCCGTGACGTGCGAATTCTGTAATGCGAAGTATGGTTTTTAGTGGCGCCATCTGCTTCCGTCCGGCGGAAACGGCCGGCTGGCGCGGGACAGGGATCATTCGTCGCGTTCGCGCGCGTAGCTGATGATGGAGAGGAAGCGGATCGGAAGCTTGATCAGTTCCTCCGGACCATGCGGGGCGTCGGCGTCGAAAAACAGGCTATCGCCCGGCAGCATCGGGTAGAGCTTGTCGCCGTGGCGATAAATGACCTCTCCCTCCAGCATATAGAGGAACTCGAGCCCCGAATGCTGGAAGAGCGGGAACACGTCTGATTTCTCCGTCAGCGTGATCATGTAGGGCTCGACAACCAGACCTGTCGCGTTCCCGCCCGAAAAGCCAAGGAGTTGATACTGGTGGCCGGCGCGCGTGCCGCGGCGCTCGATGACGAGGCCCTGACCGGCGCGCACGAAGACGGCGTCGCGCTTTTCCTCGAAGCGGCGGAAGAGCGCTGTCACCGGTACACCGAGCGCGCGTGAGAGGCGCTGGAGCGTCGTCAGCGACGCGGACGTGACGCCGTTCTCGATTTTGGAGAGCATGCCCAGAGAGAGGCCCGTGGCGCGGGCGAGATCTGAGACGGTGATTCCCAGCTTCTTCCGGAATGCCCGTACTTCCCGGCCGATTGCCACTTCGAGCACGTTGTCGCGTGCGCCGGACAGTGCGTGAGGGTCCTGTCCATCCAGAGCCGGTTGCAGATTATCTTCGTCGGCGCCCGAACCCGAGTGTGGCGCCGGATTCATGGTTCGAGTCGCTAACGGCTTATGGGATTCTTTGCGCGGAGAGGATTGGGGCTTGCGGGCCCCTTGCTCAATATCTGCAACCGTCTCCGGGCTTTTTTTCATCCGCGTTCCAGATCTCTCAATACCGACAAGGTCGCGAGCGAGCCGCCGAACTCCTGCGCAGCATCCATCAAACATTCGAAGAAATACAAGGCTGAGGCACTATCGGCAAGAATGTGGAAGACCGGAGTGTTTCCAATATCTGCGCGCGTCACGATTGCCGACAGCCGGGCGACCGACGTTTGAGCGATCGAAAGGTCTGCGAAGCGGTTGAGGCGGAGATCGATGGCGCAAATTTTCGCAAACATCTCGGGCGATTTAGCTCCGGTCACTGCGATCCAGGCATGGCTGTCGCCCCTGAGCAGCGGATAGGTTCGTTCGCCGCTCTCTAGGCTCCACTGATCGTGAAGCGTCTGGAGCTTTCCTCCGTCACCCGAGAGCGGAGACAACAGGATCACTTCGCCGGGGGCCAGCACCAGACATAAGCCGCCGTTGTCCTGGCGGAAGGCGCGATTGGGCTCAGCCTCGACGGCAATACCGCGCTTCTGCATTGCGGCAATCGTCTCACGGCCTTTGAAGCCGAGGCGTGGCAACGGCGAAAGATCGGCGATGGCCAGACGGCGCGCGTGTTCGACGTCTCCCAGGCCCTCGGCAATGGCATAGTCTCCGGCCTTGCTCCACGAGGCTCCAGCTTGCGCCAGAGCGGCGTGCAGAGGCGTGCGGCGCAGGTACTGTTCAGGTGTCGTCATGGCAGCGTTTAATCCCTGTCAGAGTTCCTGGCGCGCGTTGTCGGGATCGTAGAATGGCGTGGACACCACTTCGGCTGCGACCATGACGCCGCCATCGACGCGGATCTCGAAGCTTTGGCCCGTTTCAGCCATTGCCGGCGGCAAATAAGCGAGGCCGATCACTTTGCCGAGCGTCGGTGATTTTACGACCGACGTCACGCGCCCGACGATCGCCCCGTCCTTGATGATGAGGTGGCACTCCTTCGGCGCAGGCCCCGCTCCCGACGTCGCGAAGCCGACGAGCTTGCGTGTCACGCCCTTGGCGACCTGCATCTCGATCGACCGCTTGCCAACGTAGAACGGCTTCTTCTTCGCCAAGGCCCACTCCATTCCCGCTTCGACAGGATTTGTGAGGCCGTCGGTATCCTGTCCGACGATGATGTGCCCCTTTTCGAGGCGCAGGATACGCTGCGCTTCGACGCCGAACGGCTTCAATCCGTGCGGCTTTCCAGCGGCCATCAGCGTATCCCAAAGTGCCTCGCCATATCCTGACGGGCAGTGGATTTCGTATCCCGCCTCGCCGACGAACCCGACCCGAAGGATGCGGACCGGAATGCCGGCGAGCATGCCCGTGCGGACGGCCATGTAAGGGAACGCCTCTTTTGAGAAGTCGATGTCGCTCGTCAGCGACTGCACGATCTCGCGCGCCTTGGGGCCGGCGAGATTGACGGCGGAGTAGGCCGCCGTAACGTTCGCGACGTCCACGTCCAGCTTCCATTGCACATTGAACCACGTCATGGCGCGGTAGACCTGATCGACGGCGCTGGTCGTGGCAGTGACGTAGTAGTGGTTCGGTGCCAGGCGACAGGCGACGCCATCGTCGATGACGACGCCGGCCATGTCGGTCATGAGCGTGTAGCGCGCGCGGCCGACCGGCTGCTTTTCGTAGGCCCACGTATACATACGGTCGATGAATGCAGCCGCATCCGGACCGCGAACGTCGAGCCCGCCAAGCGTCGACACGTCAATGATGCCGGCGGCGTTTCTGACAGAGCGGACCTCGTCCTCGATTGCGCGCGGCGCATCATCCCTGGCGCCGTAGTAGGCCGGACGCAGCCAAAGTCCCGCAGTCATGAACTGCGCGCCCAACTCTTCGTGTCGGCGGTGCATGGAGGTGAGACGGGTCGGTTCGAAAGCCCGCCCCGCCATGTGGGCGAACTTTTCAGGGACCAGCGGCGGGCGGAATGTCGTCGTGCCGATGGCTTCCAGCGGCTTGCCGGTGACTTCACCGACAATGCGGATGGTGTTCAGGTTGGCGTGACGGCCCTGGCTCGGCCCGAGACCGGCGGTGGAGTACCGCTTGACGAGCTGGATGTCGTCGTATCCGTCCTTCACCGAGTTGATGATATCCTTACTGGTAAGGTCTTCGTCGAAGTCGATGAACTCCTTACCCTTGTCACTCTTGAAGATCGGGTAGGGGTGGGTGATGGATGCCGCGCCTGGGTCGGCGGCGTTCGGACGGTCGCCCGCCGCGTTCCCGGCCGAGAGGCGTGCCGCGACGCTGCCTGTCCGGCTCGCGTGGGTTCTGA
>JBLMYE010000105.1:0-3939 GCA_050258115.1 Deltaproteobacteria bacterium
AGAAGATCATCGATCTGACGGGCTCGCGCGCAAGCATCGAGTACAAATCGCTCCCGGCGAATGATCCACGCCAGAGAAAGCCCGACATCAGCAAGGCGATCGCAACGCTGGGTTGGATCCCTTCGACGCAACTCGATCAGGGTTTGAGGTCGACGATCGCCTATTTCGAAAACTTGCTGCGCGACGAACCCCAGAATCCATTCGCACAGGCCAGTGTCGCCTGAGCCTGGGTCTCATGGTGGGACTTTCCACGCCCACCCCCGGCTTCTCTTGATAAATGGTGGGCGGTGCAGGGATTGAACCTGCGACCCCACCCGTGTGAAGGGTGTGCTCTACCGCTGAGCTAACCGCCCGGCTGCGCGCGTCATGATCGCAACGCCGATCGCCGATGGAAGGCCGCAACTGGGAGGCCTCCGCGAGAGGCGCCGTTATGGAGACGGGGCGCCGGGGTGTCAAGCGGGGGAGGGTGGTCCCCCGGCCCATCACCGGGTCCGGCGCAGGACGAACACAAACACCCCATTCTCTTCCTGTTCGGATACCAGCACGTGCCCCGTGGTCTGCGCAAAAACCTGAAAGTCCTCCCGTGAGCCCGGATCGGTCGCCAAGACCTCGAGCACACCCCCGACGGACAGGTCGAGAATCGCTTTTCTCGCCTTGAGGATCGGGAGCGGGCACCTGAGGCCCCGCGCATCGAGCGTCTTGTCCACCATCGCGGGCCTCTTGTTGCGCCGGCTGCCCGGCCCCTCCCCATACCGGCAAAAAGGCCTATCGGCTTTTAAGTTGAACGAGTTGGCCGCTCAAGCGCCTGGCGGCCGGAATGCCGGTTCGGCGGCGCCCCGGACGGGCAGGGGTCGGATGCCGCGAAGCCTTTGGCGTTCGGCGGCGAAGCGGTTAGGGTGCGCGCAGGGGGGCTGACCGGGCGGACAAGACCCGGGCAGACCCGGAGGGGGAAAATTCGACATGGAATCCGGGGACGCGCCGCGCCGCTCGTTTCTGTTCACGTTCGGCATCGAAAAACTCGGCCTCGTGGCGCTGAAGGCGCCCTACCTCTCGGCCCTGCTCATCGCCGTACTGACCGCGCTCGCCGTCTACGGCGTCATGAACCTGCGCGTCGATGACAGCCTCTCGGAACTCTTTCGCACCGATACCAAGGAATTCCGCCAATACGAAGAAATCGATCGCCGCTTCCCGTCGAGCGAATACGACGTGCTGATCGCCGTCGACGGCAAGAACCTGCTGACCCGGGACGGGTTGAAGGCGCTGCAGAACACCGTCGTGGAACTCCAGCTGACCGACGGCGTCGGCGGTCTCGTCTCCATGTTGTCGGCTCGGGCGAAGCCCGATGCGACAGGATACGCCGCGCCCGTCGTGCCCGACGAAATCCCCGAAGAAGGCCCCGCATTCGACGCGATGCTCGCTGAGCTGAAATCCAACGACATCGTCATGGGCAAGTTCGTCTCCGAAGTCGGCGAGCTGGCGCTGATCGTCATCGCGCTCGACCGCAAGGCCGTGGAGAAGTCGACGGCGCGGACCATCATAGGCGGCATCCAGGAGGTGGTGGACAAGGAACTGGCAGGAACCGGGCTCACGGCGAAGCTGACCGGCGCCCCTGTCATGCAGCTCGAAATCCGCAACGCGGTGGAGCGTGACCGCCTCGTCTACAACGGCCTCGGCTTTCTGGCGGGACTGACGGTCGCATTCCTCTTTTTCCGGCGTCTCTCCTTGACGCTCATCGCCGTGCTGGGCCCGGCCATCGCCATCCTCTGGACCCTCGGCGTGCTGGGCGGCCTCGACTACCGGCTCAATCTCTTCGTCAACGTCATCACGCCGCTGATCCTGGTCTCGGGCTTCTCCGACAGCATGCATCTCGTCTTCGCGATAAGGCGCGATATCCTGGCCGGCGTGCCGCGCATCGAAGCGGCGAGGAACGCGGTTCGCGATGTGGCGCCCGCCTGCCTGCTGACGGCGATGAACGCGGGGCTCGCCCTGTTGTCGTTCCAGCTCGCCGACAGCGCGCTGATCCGCACGTTCGGACAGGCGGCGCTCCTTGCGGTGGCCATCTCCTACATCGCCGTTGCGGTCGTCGTTCCGACACTGGCGGCGCTTCTGATAAGGCCGGAAGAGAACACGATCCCCGATATCAAGGAACACGACACCGGCGGCGTCGGGGTCTTGCAGCGGATGACGGAGAGCATCATCGGGTTCGTGATTTCCTGGCCGCTCCTGTTCGTCCTGCTCGGCATCGGTGCCGTCGGCTTCACGGGCTGGGCCTACGCGCAACTCACTCCCATGTACCGGCTGGCCGATCAGGTCCCCGATAAGGAACAGGCGCTCGCCGCCACGGCGAAACTCGATCAGAAGCTGACCGGCGCCAATCCCGTCCACGTCATGATCCAGTGGAAGAAGGGAACGGACGCGGAGCCCGGCATCAGCCTCTACGACGTGGCGACGCTCTCGGTCATCGCGCGCGCTCACGAAATCCTTGAGAAAGAGGCGGGGCTCGGCAACGTCTGGTCGCTGGAAAGCCTGCGCCGCTGGCTGGCCGAAGCCGGCGACGCGCGCGTCGAAACGATCAAGAGCTACGTCGACATCCTGCCCAAGCATCTGACGCGCCGGTTCATCGACGAGGACGAAAGCGCCGTGCTCGTGACGGCGCGCCTCCCCGATATCGACGCCAGCCAGATCCTGCCCATCGTACAGAAGATCGACGATGCGCTGGAACCGCTGCGCAAGGAAAACCCGGCCTTCGAAATCAGCGTGACCGGGCTCCCGGCCATCGCCGCGCGCAACTCCGCCAAGCTGATCAGCGAAATGAACTGGGGGCTCGTCGGCGACATCTTCGTGATCTTCATCTTCCTCGGGATAGCGCTCAGATCCGTCATGGCGGGCGTGTCGAGCGCGCTACCCTCGCTCTTTCCGATCTTCGCAACCGGCGCGCTCCTGTGGGCCACGGGGCAGGGAATGCAGTTCGCGTCCATCATGGCGCTGA
Organism: Deltaproteobacteria bacterium; assembly: GCA_050258115.1. Lineage (GTDB taxonomy): Bacteria > Pseudomonadota > Alphaproteobacteria > Rhizobiales > Hyphomicrobiaceae > JAGVSR01. The sequence continues at coordinate 2,990 of JBLMYE010000105.1, forward strand.
CGGTGGCCTTCTCGCTGGCGATCGACTCGACCATTCACTTCCTCAACCGCTTTCGGCTGGAGGAGACCCGCATCGGTCCCGGCCCGGATTCGGCCCATCAGGCGCTGATGGCGACGGCCCATCACATCGGCCCGGCCGTTGTCCTCACGACCATCGTGCTGGCGCTGGGGCTCGGCGTCACCATGCTGTCCCATCTGCCGTCGCTGCGGCTGTTCGGACAACTGGCCGGCATCTGCCTTGCCGCCTCCCTTATCGGCCAGCTCGTCATCCTGCCGGCGACCATCGCGCTGTTCCGGCGCTATTTCCCGCTGAAGGCGTAGCCGAACCGCAAACGCACGCGCGCCGGCGCGCTAACCGGCTGTCGAGCCGGCGGCTGAACCACGCGACGTCAGACGAGGAGCGGGGCGCAGCGGCGCTGCGGTCTTCCGCGCATATCTAGAATAGTGGCGCCGGGGCGCCCCGCCTTGACGGGCTTCAGTCTGGGCTCGCTCTTACCCCAGCCTACTGTTTCCCCTTTTCACCGGTACAACTCCGGGACCCGATCCTTACGGCGGGCAGTTGAAATCGACGCCGGAAGGGTTGGCCGCGTTTGCCTCGTGGTCCTTCCGTGCCCGTCCCCGCATCGCGCCAACCAAACGCCTCCGGACGGCGCCCTCGTGTGATGCGGGCGCGCGCAGGATAGGGCCGGGCGGGCGAGGCGGGGATAAGGTTGGGGCGTGCGGTCTGCTTTGCAGAGAGAGCGGACGTCAAGCCGTTTGGTTGGCGTCGCTTTGTGGCTGGAAATGTGACGTCCGCTCCACCGTCAGCAGCGGCCAAGTGCGCAAAGGCAGCGATGGACCAGCTGCAGACTAGTACGACGCAACAAGGGTGACGCCGCAGACAACTTCAATTATGGCAGGTCGGCGACGGATTGCGCCGATCTTTTCGGCACGTCACACAGTGTTTGGACG
>JBLMYE010000106.1:0-3200 GCA_050258115.1 Deltaproteobacteria bacterium
GGAAGCTGTCGGCGGCGGCAACCTGCTGTTGCTGGGACGTGACCGCGCCGGGCTCCTGGAGACCGCCGAGGCGGCCGTTGCCGCCATCGCCAAGGTGCCGGACGTGATCACGCCCTTCCCCGGCGGCATCGTGCGTTCGGGTTCGAAAGTCGGTTCCAAGTACAAGGGCGCCATCGCATCGACGAACAATGCGTTCTGTCCAACGCTCAAGGGCACGACCAAAACGGAACTCGACCCTGACACGATCGCGGTTCTGGAGATCGTCATCGATGGACTGACGTCGAAAGCGGTTTCAGACGCGATGCGAGCCGGGCTCAACGCGGTGACCGAAATTGGCGCCGCCAAGGGCGTGACGCGAATTTCGGCCGGCAATTACGGCGGCAAGCTCGGCCAGCATCACTATCACCTGAAGGATTTCGTCCAATGAGCGGGCTCAGGCTCCGTCTGAAAGCGGCTCCGTCCGGGCGACTTGATCTGTCATGCCTGCATCCGGCGGTACTCACGGCGGAAGACGCCGAGAGCGTGGCACGGATGCCGTTCGAAGCAGGAACGATCGGCGATCTCTTCGAGGTCTCCGCAATCCCCGACCAAGCCACGCTGGTGCTGGCCGGCGCCACGGGCACCTGTGACGGAATCGGTGACGGCATGCGCGCGGGAATTCTGGTCGTCGAGGGTGACGCCGGACAGTACGCCGGACGTTTCATGCGCGGCGGGCGGCTCGACATCAGAGGGTCGGCGGGGGACTACCTTGGCTCAGGCATGAAGGGTGGTCTGATCACAGTGGCGGGATCGGCGGGCAGCCATGCGGGCGGCCAACTGCCGGGCCACAAGTTCGGAATGGCAGGCGGCGTGATCCGCGTCGGCGGAGATCTCGGCGACCGGGCCGGCGACCGCATGCGCCGCGGCACCATTGTCGTCAAGGGCCGCACCGGAGCAGCCGCCGGATCGCGCATGGCGGGCGGCACGATCTGGTCGGAGGGCGGCTTTGGCCCCGGTGCAGGTCCGCTCATGCGGCGCGGCACATTGATCGGACCGCGGGCGGATCAAATGCTCGCAACATTTGTCGACTGCGGAGAACAAGACATGGTCTTCCTGCGTCTGATCAGCCGGTTCGTAGCGCAGGAACTGGGTGGATTGGCGCCGGCCGCCCTGCCCGCCCGGGTCCGCCGGTACGCGGGAGACATGGCGACCATCGGAAAAGGTGAACTGCTATTGACCGGGTGAGACCGGACTTGCGCTCGCGGCCTGATCCGGGAGCATGATGCGCACGTAAGCGACCTATCCGATGCCAAAGAGGTCATCGGCAGCTTCGGGCCTGCGGCCCACATCAAAGCCCTGGGAGTTTTCCGGCACATGCTGACGATCGTGATCTCCGCCTGCCTCATCGCCGATCCTTCGAGCTGCAAGGATTACTCGCTGCCCGTCGACGGCGACATGGACACTGTGCAATGCGCGCTGCTCGCGCCGCCGTTTCTCGCCAACTGGCAGGAGACGCATCCGCAGTGGACCGTCAAGAAGTGGAAGTGCCAGCCCACGACGATGAACGATACCTGATCGTTGCCAGCACAGACGCTTGACCCGAAGTCGAATGGCGGACTGAGTGATCAGTCCGCTTTCGCGTACCTGGAGGGCGGCGGCCGCCCACTGATCTCGATCACGAACTTCTGACGGATGGCGTTGCCGAAGTCCTGGAAGCCCTTCGCGGGCAGAACGAACGCCCCCGTGCCACCGACGACATAGTCGCGATACCAGCCCTCCAGAGTCGGGCCATCGTCGCCTTCCAGGATCGGGAGGCCATTAATGATGACACCGGATGCGACGAGTTCGTCGCGAACGGCCTCGACGGGTTCTTCGCGATTGCAGTTGTCCTTGCCATCGCCCGAGACGTCGATAACGATCCGGTTGGCGCGCGCGGGGATCTGTGTGACGACCTTGTCCGCGATCATGCGCATCATGCCGGCAAGGCAGGTGAACTCACCGCCTTCGCGCGGAAGCCGCCGCACCTGCTGGGCAACGGCGAGAGCCTCTTCCTTGGAGGAAATCCGTGTCCAGGGTATCGAGATCTTTGGCTTGTCGGCCCACATGACGAGCGAGATCAGAATGCCGCCGCGTCCTCCGGTCAGGATCGCCTCGATCACGCTTTCGTCTTCGAGCGCCTTTGCAATCCCCTCGAGCTGGAGCTGGTAGCGGACTGCGTCAACGGAGTTGGAAACGTCGACCGAGATCACCAGAGCGGTGTCGACCTCGGGCTGGTCCTGCGCGCGGCCAACGGAAGGCACCAGCAAGGAAAGCGCTAGCGTGAGCACCACGGCCCAGCGCGCAGCGCGGGTCAGTAACGGCGCAAGGAGGGGCATGCGAGGCTCTTCCACCCAGATTTCGCGGCGCTGTTTATCTCAGCGCTCTCTCAAGATTGAGAGCTAGGCCCAAACCCTTGACGGATTCAAGTCCTTTGACCTGCCTCAAGTCCGCATCGGCGAGATCGGCGCCCGTCAGGTCTGCCCCGGTGAGGTCGGCGCCGGTGAAATCGGCACGGGTCAGATCTGCGCGTGTGAGGCGCGCGCCGGACAAATTCGCGCCGGCGAACGACGCCATGGCAAGCGATGCATCATCGAAGTTGGCGCCGCGCAGTGTCGCCCCGTCGAAACGGCACCCGCGGCAGAAATTGCGCGGCAGGAAGGAGATGTCGGCCCTCGGATCGTGGGGCGAAAAATCAAATCCGGAAAGGTCCGCCGCTTTGAAGGATCCGCCGTCGATGCGGCCTGTAAGCCGGACCCCGCGCAGATTGGCGCCATCGAAAACCGGGGCTTCGCGCCAATCGGTTCGCAGGTCGGAATAGATAGTGGGGCGCATCAGGGTCGCGCCTTCCAGATTGGCGCCTTCGAAATTCGCGTGGGTGAGGACGGTGCGGTCGAGGCGGGCGCCGGCAAGATCGGCCCGTGCCAGATTGGCTTTGGAAAGGTCGGTTCCGAACACATCGGACCGGACAAGGCGCGCCCCGTGAAAATCAAGCTCGGACAGATCGAGAAACTTCAATCCGCGCTTCGAGAAGTCAACAGTCGCCCCGGACTTGCGGGCATTGAAGAGAGCAGCGGTAACTTCGGCGGCGGTCGTGTCGTTCGGCAGTCCGTCGGCCGCCCTGATTTCCATCGTCGTGACGTCCGGGTGAGGCTCCACCGGCTTGAGCAGAGTTCCGGGAAGCT
>JBLMYE010000107.1:0-6692 GCA_050258115.1 Deltaproteobacteria bacterium
CGGTCGGCCTGGTCCTCAGTGCACGTCCAATCAGACATGGTCGGGTGCCGGAGGTGGCTCGGGGGCAGTGTACCCGGGGCCCATTAACGTCCCGTTGACGGCGGGCCGGGCCACCGAAACAAGTCCTTTATTGCGTCGCGAAAAAGTGCTTGAAACAAGCCCGTCACAAACCAAGAGGGAGGAGGCCGCGCTGCAAAGCGCAGGTCTTCCGGGGATTCGACGACGGTCAGGGAGAGACGGGAGCATGTCGAGCCAGAAAACCGCCATGGGCACTGAAGCAGGAGGATCCGTCGCGGCCCCTGCCATCGTGGCGGCAAAAAAAGACCTGTATGAGATCGGCGAGATCCCGCCGCTCGGCCACGTGCCGAAGAACATGTACGCCTGGGCGATCCGCGCGGAACGGCATGGCGAGCCTGACACGGCGATGCAGGTGGAAGTGCTGCCGACCTGGGAACTCGACAGCCACGACGTGCTCGTTCTCGTGATGGCGGCCGGCGTCAACTACAACGGCGTGTGGGCATCGCTCGGCGTGCCGATCTCACCGATCAAGGACGTTCACAAGAATCCCTACCACATCTGCGGTTCCGACGCCTCGGGCATCGTCTGGGCCGTCGGTTCGAAGGTCAAGCGGTGGAAAGTCGGCGACGAAGTCGTCATTCACTGCAACCAGGACGACGGCGACGACGAGGAGTGCAACGGCGGCGATCCGATGTTCTCGCCATCGCAGCGCATCTGGGGATATGAGACCCCAGACGGCTCGTTCGCGCAGTTCTGCCGCGTGCAGGACCGGCAGCTGCTCGAGCGTCCCAAGCATCTCTCATGGGAAGAGAGCGCCTGCTACACGCTGACGCTCGCCACCGCGTACCGCATGCTTTTCGGCCATCGTCCGCATGTTCTCCGTCCCGGCCACAACGTGCTGGTCTGGGGCGCGGCCGGCGGTCTTGGCGCCTTTGCGGTGCAGCTCTGCGCCACGTCGGGGGCCAACGCGATTGGCGTCATCTCGGACGACGACAAGCGTGATTTCGTCATGCAGCTAGGCGCCAAGGGCGTCATCAACCGCAAGAACTTCAAATGCTGGGGGCAGCTGCCGAAGGTGGGCTCGAACGAGTACAACGAGTGGCTGAAGGAAATGCGCAAGTTCGGCCAAGCCATCTGGGGCATTACTGGCAAGGGCGTGAACGTCGACTGCGTCTTCGAACACCCTGGCGAGACGACGATCCCCGTATCGGTCCAGGTGGTTAAGCGCGGCGGCATGGTCGTCATTTGTGCCGGAACCACCGGCTACAATCTGACCATGGACGCACGCTATCTCTGGATGCACCAGAAGCGTGTTCAGGGTTCGCATTTTGCCAACCTTCAGCAGGCCAGCCAGGCGAACAAACTGGTTGTCGAGCGCCGGATCGACCCGTGCATGTCGGAGGTCTTCTCCTGGGAGCACATTCCCAAGGCGCACATGATCATGATGCGCAACGAGCACAAGCCGGGCAACATGGCCGTGCTGGTTTCGGCTCCGACGACTGGATTGAAGACATTGGAGGACACCATCGAGGCGAGCCAGCAGCGCCGCGCCTGACGGGTTCCAACTCGTCCAACGCAAGATCAAGGAGCGGCTCCGGAAGGGGCCGCTTCCTTTTTGTGCCGGCGGGGCGTGCACTCAGACGCCGGCGGGCTCGCTCTGGTCGAGAAGGCCGCCGTTGCCGTTGCCGAGCTTTTTCAGCTCCATGATTCCCCGGTTAATCTCAGCACCGAGAATGATGATGATGGCTGTAAACTGGAAGAAAATCAGAGCGATCATCAGCTGCGAAAGACCAGCGTAGAAGCGCGTGTAGTCGCTGAGGTCGAGGTAGTAGGAGTAGAGCGAAGCCACCAGGATCCAGAGCACGACGGAGACGATCACGCCCGGCCAGACATCGGCCAGCCGCCGGCGTCCCGCCGCGAGCCAGAGATGAAACGCGAGAAGAAGGCCCGTGATGACGACGATTGCCAGGGCGTACCGCTGGATAGTGTCGACCCAAGTCGACTCGAGAAGTGACTTGGCCCATTCGGGTTCGAATTGGGCGATCTGAGCACTGATGGCCGGACCGAACACCAGGGCCCACGTCGGCACGAGCATTGCGATTGCGCTGACAAAAACGAAACACATGCTGATCAGCAGGCTGACCAGATAGGGTCGGTTTTCCCGCACGCGGTAGGCCCCATTCAGTGCCGCGCGCATGGTTTCAATGGCGGACGTCGCAAAGAACAGGGCCAGGAAACCCGATACCGTCAGAAGATCGATGCGGCTCGACCCCATGATCGATTCTACCTGTGGTGCAAGAGCCGAGGCGACGGCCTCGGGAAGGATGTCGAACAGCTGTGAGACGGCGCGGGCGGCCAGTTCGCGGCCACCAAAGATACCCGACAAGGCGCCGACAAAGATGCAGAAGGGAAACAGCGAGACCACGAAGGAAAACGCCACGGCTCCGGCCAGCGAAAAGCCCGAGTGCTCGTAAAGGCGGTAAATGGCTCCGAGGAGGGGGCGGTAGCGGTTCATGCTCGCGAAGGCTGTCGTTTAAGGGTCGGCAAGCTATCGCTCGCCGGAACGGCCGTCGATGACCTCGAGGTCACGACTGCGGTCTTTCCGCCGCATGTTGCACGGATGACGTTTATTCTGGATGCGGCGAACCGCCCGCCGCCGGGCGGCCCGTCGGGCCCTGACCGCCATTAATTTACGCACCCGGAACCCGAGTGCCGCCGATCCAGATTGGCCTCGGCAATCGTAGGCGATGGTCGGCTTTTACCGGCCGCTCGCCGGTCAGCACCGGTCTGCGGCCCGGTGCAAAAGCTCAACTCCTTGCGTCTGTTACGTTTCGAGACCCCCTAAGGCAACTCCGCTCCGCGCCCGCGTGTCGCGCAAGGTTGCGATTGCCAGTCCCGGTCGTACAGATAAATGTGGCGCCACATCGGGCCATCGCCCTAATCGGACTTGACCCCGGCGTAATGCCGGGATCAGGCCCAAGAAGAAGTCTGGAGGATGACGAAATGACCATCGCTCAGTTGAAGCCAAAGGCCGACAGCCTGACTGCCGATCCGCAGCGCCTGATCGAGCGGACGGCCGAAGTCGTGAGCGAGGCCGACCGCATCCTGGCCCTTGCAAAGGCAGGGGTCCGCCAGCGCATCCAGGACGCCGGGGGGGTAGACGCCGCGCAGCATGCCGCGCATGGGCTGGCGTGGCTTGCGACAACGGTCGAAGCGCTGCGTCAGATGAATGTCTGGGCCAGGACCCTCCAGGGCGAAGGCAAGTTCGGCGAGATCGAGCAGCTGATCCTTCTGGCCGCTTTCGCCGAGTATGCAGCGCAGATCGCCGGCGGCATCCCGATGAGCCAGGTCGAGATCATCCGTCCCGAAGCCATGGGGATCCCGCGCGCCGATATTCGCCGGTTCGAGGACGCTGCCGGCGACGTCATCGCGGAAGGCAGCGCGGAGTTCGTCAAGCAGCGGCTCGCAGACCTCATCGAGGCCATGCAGGGCGCCACGACCTACGGGCATAGCGGCCTCGACGAGACCCATGCCGAGATCGCCGAGCAGATGAAGAGCTTCTCGGATGCGGAGGTCGTGCCGCACGCGCACGAGTGGCATCTGAAGAACGAATACATTCCGCTCGAGACCTACAAGAGCCTCGCCGACCTAGGCGTGTTCTCGATCTCGTTGCCGGAAGAGTACGGCGGCATGGGGCTCGGCAAGCTTGCCATGTGCGTCGTGTCCGAAGAGTTGTCGCGCGGCTACATCGGCGTCGGCTCGCTGGGAACGCGCGCCGAGATCGCGGGCGAACTCATCCTCGCCAACGGCACGCCTGAACAGAAGCAGAAGTATCTGCCGGCGATTGCCGCGGGGGAGATGCTGCCGACCGCCGTGTTCACCGAACCGAATACAGGTTCGGATCTGGCCTCGCTGAAGACGCGCGCTGAAAAGCACGGCGACGTGTGGAAGATCACGGGACAGAAGACCTGGATTACCCATCCCGTTCGCGCCGACGTGATGACCGTTCTGGCTCGCACCAATCCCAACGAGAAGGGCTACAAGGGCCTTTCCATGTTCCTTGCGGAAAAGCCGCGAGGAACCGATGAAAACCCGTTCCCGGCGAAGGGAATGTCGGGCGGCGAGATTGAAGTGCTCGGCTACCGCGGCATGAAGGAATACGACATTTCCTTCGACGGCTTCGAAGTGCCCGCCGAAAATCTGCTGGGCGGCGTCGAAGGGCAAGGCTTCAAGCAGCTGATGGCCACCTTCGAGGGAGCCCGCATCCAGACGGCGGCACGAGCGGTCGGCGTCGCTCAATGCGCGATGGACCTCGCGCTGAAGTATGCTCTGGAGCGCGTGCAGTTCGGCCAGCCAATCTACAAGTTTCCACGCGTCTCCAACAAGATCGTGATGATGGCCGTCGAGACCATGATTGCTCGCCAGCTCACCTATTTCGCAGCACGCGAGAAGGATCAGGGCCGCCGTTGCGACCTTGAAGCCGGCATGGCGAAGCTTCTCGGTGCGCGTATCGCCTGGGCGAACGCAGACAACGCCCTGCAAGTTCACGGCGGAAACGGCTTCGCGCTCGAATACCCGGTGTCGCGCGTCTTGTGCGATGCGCGTATTCTCAACATCTTCGAGGGCGCTGCCGAAATTCAGGCGCAGGTCATCGCGCGCCGGCTTCTGGAAGGTGCGAACTGAGCGTGCGTTTCCTTCTACTCTTGATCGCATGTGCCGCGGCGCCGCTTCTCTCGAGCGGCGCCGTTGGCGTAGCTGTGCATCCGCTCGCGGGAACGAACTGGTCGGTCGTGAAGGTGCAGGGCATAGCGGCGCCTACGGGCGCGACACTGTCGTTCGGAGCGGACCGCGTCACAGGTAACAGCGGCTGCAATGCGTTCTGGGCGCCTGTCGATTATTCAGACCCGCCCGCCATCGACATCGGCGCGCCGCAGAGCAAGAGGATTTATTGCGCCGGGGCCATGAGTTTCGAGCGGGCTTATCTGGCCGCACTCGAGACGGTGCAGAGCTATGCTCTAGAGGGCGACACCCTGAAAATGATGATGCACGACGGGGATGTATTCCTTGAACTGCAGGCCAAGACCTCCGGAGATTAGTTCGTCTTCTCAAGCCGGTCGCGCCCATCGCGCTGCCGCCTTAGTTTGCGGCGCAAGGTTCGTCAAACGTCTGCGCAATTGCGCCAGGGAGCAGAATGATGCGGTCCTTTTTTCTTGCGATTGCAGCCGGGTCCGTCGTTGCCTCGGCTCCTCCGGTCCTAGCCAAATCCTGCGGCAATGACGCGAGCGGCTTTCAGAACTGGCTCGACGATTTCGAGGATCGTGCGCGGGCGGCCGCCATCTCCGAGGCTACACTCTCGCGGGCCCTCAGCGGCATCTCTTACGATCGCAGCGTCATCCGCCGCGACCGGTCGCAGAAATCGTTCAAGCTGAGCTTCGAGGAGTTCTACGCGCGCCGGGTGGGTTCCGGCCTGCTGGCGGGCGCCCGGTCCAAGATGAAGGCAAACGCAGCCCTTCTATCGCGCATCGAGAGGAAGTTCGGCGTCCCCAAGGAGATCCTGGTCTCGATCTGGGGACTGGAGACGAACTTCGGCCGGGACGGCGCAGGCAAATACTCGATCATTCAGTCGATCGCCACGCTGGCCTATGACTGCCGCCGGTCGGAGTTTTTCACGCCGCACCTCATGGCGGCGCTCCGGATCGTGCAAAGGGGGGACATGGCGCCGGCCGAAATGCGGGGAGGCTGGGCCGGCGAGATCGGACAGGTGCAATTCCTGCCAGGGTCCTATGACAAATACGCAGTGGACTTCGACGGCGACGGACGCCGCGACCTTGTCCATTCGGTTCCCGATATCCTGGCCTCGACCGCGAACTTCCTCAAAGGGCATGGTTGGCAAGCCGGTGGGTCATGGCAACCGGGATCGCACAACTACTCGGTCATCAAGGATTGGAATGAAGCCGACGTCTACGCCCGGACCATCGCCGTCATGGCAGACCGATTGCAATGAGATGGTGATGCGCGGCGGAGCGATCTTGCCCTCGTTCGCGGCTGATGCCATGACGCAGGCATGAGCCATCCACGGTCCCCAGATCAACCGCGCGTCATTTCCCTGATCGCCAGCGCGACTGAAATTTTACACGCCCTCGGCGCGGGAAATTTACACATCGCCCGGTCGCACGAGTGTGACTATCCCCCGGACGTTCTCGAACTGCCGCAACTCACCCGGGCCAAGTTCAAGGTGCACGGTGCAAGCAGCGCGGAGATCAACCGGTCGGTCAAGGGCCTGTTGGAGCAGGGCCTCGCGGTTTACGAGGTCGATGCGGACAGGATGCGCGATCTCAACCCCGATCTCATCCTCACGCAGGATCAGTGCGAAGTCTGCGCCGTGTCGCTGGCGGATGTCGAGCGCGCCCTGTGCTCGTGGACGGGGAGCCGGACCCGCATCGTATCACTGCGACCGCACACCATGTCCGATGTCTATTCGGATATTCTCGCGATCGCGGAGGCCATCGGCAGACCGCAGGCAGGGCACGAACTCGTGCGTTCGATGCAGGCGCGGCTTTCAGAGATCGCCCACTCCGTGTCCGAACGCCCGAAGGTGACGCTTGGCTTCGTGGAGTGGATCGAGCCGCCGATGTCGGGTGGACATTGGATGCCGGAACTCATCGAAAACGCCG
>JBLMYE010000108.1:0-6860 GCA_050258115.1 Deltaproteobacteria bacterium
CGACGTGGACCGGAACGTCTCCGCAACGCTCGCCGCGTTGAAGCCCGACGTCGCCTTCAATGCCTTGCACGGCCGCTTCGGCGAGGACGGCTGCATCCAGGGCATACTCGAGTGCCTTCAAATCCCTTACACGCACTCGGGCGTTCTGGCCTCAGCCCTCGCCATGCACAAGGAACGCGCCAAGGCTGTCATGAAGCCGGCAGGCGTGCCCGTTGCGCAAGCCCGCGTCGTTACGCGAGGCGAGGCGGCTGAGGCTCACGTGCTGCCTCCGCCCTATGTCGTGAAGCCGGTTGATGAGGGATCGAGCGTCGGGGTGCTCATCATTCGCCCCGGCAACAACGACTGGAGCCGCGCGATCCTGTCGGGAGGCCGGCCCGACGACGTCGTCATGGTCGAGCGCTACATCGCCGGCCGCGAACTCACCTGCGCCGTGATTGGCGACTTCGTCACCGATGTCATCGAAATCAAGCCGAAGGATGGGCTCGTCTTCTATGATTACGAAGCAAAGTACGCGCCGGGCGGATCTATCCACGAGCTTCCGGCCAAGGTTTTACCAGATGTTTACCAGTTGGTCCGGAAATACACCTGGGCCGCTCATCAGGCCCTCGGCTGCCGGGGCGTGTCCCGCACCGATTTTCGATATGACGATACGGCCGGGGGCTCGGGCGAATTGATCTGCCTGGAGGTCAACACCCAGCCGGGAATGACGGGCACATCGTTGGTTCCGGAACTGGCTGGCTACGCCGGCTGGAGCTTTGGTGAACTCGTCAGGTGGATCACCGAGGACGCGAGTTGTCAGAGATAGCGTCAGAGCTGAACACATTCCGGGTGGCGCCCCACGCGCCCTTCCGACAGATTTCTGCGCCTCGCCAAGCATCCACCCCATCATCCCGCCGGAACTTCGATTTCGGCCACGCCTACGACCCCCAGCGGGTTCGCCCGGTACGCGCCAAACGCCTGAGAACTGGCATTGGCTTTCGCAGTCTCGCCGGCCTTGCTTTCGTGGTGGTCTGCGCCACCGGCGCCGCCTTCGCGCACCGGGCCGGCGCGCTCGATCGCGACGCGGTCGCATCTGCTCTGGGTTTCGGGATCGAGCAGGTGTCGATGACGGGATACCACTTCACGCCCGATGCGGATCTTTTCGCGGCCCTGGATTTGAAATCTGCCCGATCGCTGATGAGCTTCGACGCGGGGTCCGCGCGCAGCCGCTTCGAGCGGCTGCCGTGGGTGCAGTCGGTCGAGATTTCCCGCGTCTGGCCGGGCCAACTCGACGTCCGGGTCAAGGAACGCAAGGCATTCGCGATCTGGGAACGGGATGACGGGGCCGAATTGGTCGACGCTACCGGACGCGTGCTTGGTCCGGTCAAACGAGACGCCGTTCTGGACCACCTTCCAAAGATCGCGGGCGAGGGAGCCGCCGCCGCCGCTGCGCCGTTGCTGGCCGCGCTCGACCGTTATCCCGCAATCAAATCGCGCGTCGAGCGCGTGCGGCGTCACGGCGACCGGCGCTGGACCCTGGAACTCGCCGACGGTGGTCGCATCCATCTCCCCTCGGACGGCGAGACATCCGCGCTTGCAAGGCTCGCGGCCGAGCCGGGGCTTATCAGCCTCGTCGAGCAGCCGGCCCAGATCATCGACTTGCGCTCTCCCTCGAAAATCGCAATCCGATCCGCCGGCCCGGCGGAAGGCGGGGGTGACCGTCGATGAGTGCCGCAGTTCGCCCCGCCCGCTCCGGACGTTTTGCCGCCGTACTCGACGCCGGAAGCTTCAAGACCGTATGCCTGATCGCCTCCTGCGACCCTGAGGGCCGCCCCGCCCGTATTGTCGGCGTCGGCCTTGTTCCCTCGCGCGGGGTGAGAGCGGGTACCATCGTCGACCTCGCCGCTGCCGAAGCCGCTGTTCGCTGCGCGATCGCCCAAGCGGAGACGATGGCCGGTATACGCCTCGACGCCATCGACATTCACATGAACGGCGGCCACCTCGCGTCTCGGACGTTTGCGGTCTCGGCGCAGACCTCGGAAGGCGTGATCACGCGCCAAACGGTCAGCCGGGTGACGAGCATTGGCCGCGGTCATGGCGCGCCAGCCGGCCGCTCGCTTCTGCAACTCGAGAGACTGGGTTTTCGTGCCGACGCGGGCGCGCTTCTCACCGATCCCATCGGAATTGCCGCGGGGCGGTTGACGCTCAACCTGCACGCGGTCAGCGCCGAGACGGCCGCCGTTGTTAACCTGACCCGGACGATCGAACGCAGCTACCTTGCCCCCCGCCGGATCGTGCCCGGCCCGGTCGCGAGTGCTCTGGCGGTTTCCAGCGAGGACGAGCGGCGTCATGGCGTCATCGTCATCGACATCGGCGCGGAAGTGACCGGCACCACGGTCTTCGCCGACGGCCGATCGGTCTTCACGGGATCGATCGCCATGGGCGGCGCTCATGTCACACACGATCTTGTGCATGCGTTGCGCACGCCACTTGAAGAAGCCGAGCGAATCAAAACGGTTTATGGCACAGTGCTTAAGGCGCAGTCGGATCAGCACGACGTCTTCACCTATGCCATAAGCGCAGAAGGTGAGGGTTTCGAGCAGAGGTCGACTAAGGCTGATCTGGCCCGGATCATCCAGTCGCGCATGGCCCACCTTCTCATCCTCGTTCGCGACCAGCTTGCGAACGCCGGGCTTCTCGACCGTAACGCCGCAAGGATCGTTCTCTGTGGCGGCGGCAGCGAGATCACCGGTCTGCAATCTTTCGCAGAAGGCGTGTTTGGGCGGTCCGTGCGTCTCGGCAGGCCGCGGCCCATCTCGGGTTTGCCGCCCCTGTATGCATCGGCGGCTTTTGCCGGTGGAGTTGGTGTTTTGCGTGCCGTCGCGGAAAGCGCGGCCGACGATCTGCAGGAGGCTCGTGGCGCGGATTCGCGGCAGGGCTATATCGAACGGGTCGGGCAGTGGCTGAAGGACGGGTTCTAGGGAAGACGCGCGGAGCCTGCCGGACAGACGGCGGAGCGTCGCACGGACCTTCTGAAAGACCGAGGGCCTCATGAGCGCAAAGCTGCCGCTGAACATCACGGATCTGAAACCGCGCATCACCGTCATCGGTGTCGGCGGCGCAGGTTGCAATGCGGTCAACAACATGATCGATGCCAGTCTCGACGGCGTCGAATTCGTGGTCGCCAACACGGACGCCCAGTCGCTCGTGGCCTCTCATGCCAAGAGCAAGATCCAGTTGGGGGCACGGCTGACCGAAGGCCTCGGTGCGGGCTCACGGCCCGATATCGGCGAGGCCGCTGCCATCGAGACGATCGAAGAGATCCGTGAACTCGTGCGCGGTTCGCATATGGTCTTCGTTGCCGCAGGCATGGGCGGAGGGACGGGCACCGGCGCGGCCGCTGTCATCGCCAGAGCGGCGAAAGAACAGAACATTCTGACCGTCGGCGTCGTCACGAAGCCCTTCCAGTTCGAAGGCTCCCGCCGCATGCGCATAGCGGAGGCCGGCATCGCCGAGCTTCGCCGGCACGTCGACACGTTGATCGTCATTCCCAACCAGAACCTCTTTCGCATCGCCAGCGAACGCACGACCTTCGCCGAGGCCTTCGTCCTGGCCGATCAGGTTCTCTATTCGGGAGTGGCCTGCATCGTCGATCTCATCGTGAAGGACGGATTGATCAATCTGGACTTCGCCGACGTGCGCACCGTCATGACCGGCATGGGTAACGCCATGATGGGGACGGGGGAGGCCTCGGGTGAAGACCGCGCGGTGCGCGCGGCCGAAGAGGCGATCAGCAATCCGCTGCTCGACGACGTCTCGTTGGCCGGCGCGAAGGGGCTTTTGTTGTCCATCACCGGCGGCTCCGACCTCACGCTCTACGAGGTCGATGAAGCCGCGACCCGCGTCCGCCAGGAAGTGGACCCGGACGCGAATATCATCGTCGGCGCCACGACCGACCCGTCACTCGGCGACCGTGTGCGTGTCTCGATCGTGGCATCGGGAATGGATCGCGCCGGCCGCGAGCAGGACGTTGCAGTCTCCACCGCTCCGCCTGCGCTGCCCATGGAGCCCCATCGGACCGCTCATCAGCCCGTGTTCACCGACGAGGAACGCATCGCGGCGGCGTTGAGGCCGTCGCAGGCCTACGACGAACTCACGCGAGGCCCAGCCACTTATCCCCAGCCGCCATCCCAGATCCACGCCCAATCCCAAGTGCCCCCCCCCGGCATGGGGGCGGCCTCCCATCCGGTCGCGCGCGCGCCAAGCTGGCACTCCGCCGATGACGTGGAGATCACCGACCTTTCACCGGGAACGATAGCGCCACCCTATCTCGCTCCGCACCCGCAGCACGGTTCCGCCTACGCAGGGCCGCCGGCACAAGAAGCATTCGTACCCGCCCCTCCCGCGCAGGTGCGCCGTCCGCCGCGCCGCATGCCCGAGCTGGGAGAATTTCCCGAAGTCGGTCAGCGCGAGTACCATGCTAAGATCCAACGTGGCGGTGCCTCGGACCATGGCTCTGCGCCAGCGCCTTCGACGTCACTTTCGGCGCCGCGGAAAAAGAGTCTCTTCGAACGACTCACTGGCCGGACGAGACAGGAAAGTGATTCGCAGTCGTCACCGTCCGCAGATCGGGTTTCGAGCGCCTTCGATCCTCCCGCCGGAGATCGCTCCTACGGCGTAGGAGGAGATGCATCGGGCCACCGATCCACACCGCGCGACGAAGCGCCGGAACGGCAAGAAAAGCCCGATTTACCGGCGTTTTTCGGCAAGTCGCGCGGTCGTTGAAACAACGCCATTTCTTTATTCAATTTGCTTCGATCGTATGCATTTCCAAACGGTAACAGACCGTAAGAAAGCGTGATTTGTGGCACCGGTATGCGACAGTTATCGTCTCTTTGGATGCGATCTTGATTTGCCCCGCCTCAGGGGTCTCGCCAAGCGCCAGAAAAGAAGCGCAGTCGAGACAGGGAGTAGGCGAGACGAAGACAGATCCGGGGGGCAGGAAACAGGTTGCGACCCGTTGACTGCTAGGGATAAACGAGGGGACGGCGCAGCATGTCGAATCGATTTATCGGCGCTCGACAGACCACGATTGCCCGCGAGATCGAACTTAAAGGAACCGGTGTCCACAGTGGTGCACCCGTCTCCGTCACACTTCATCCTGCAGACGTCGATACCGGCCTCCTCTTCGTTGCAACGAAGCGCGGCCGTGTCGTAGCCGAGATTCCGGCGCACGTAAGCAACGTCAAGAACCTCACGCTCTGCACGGTCATTGGCGACGAGGCTGGCGTCACGGTTTCAACCGTGGAACATCTGCTCGCAGCCCTTCGCGGTCTTTCGGTCGATAACTGCATCATCGAGATCGACAGCAAGGAAGTTCCAATCATGGACGGCAGTTCCATGCCGTTCGTGGAAGCGATCGACGAAGTCGGCTTGCGCGAGTTGAGCGCGCCCCGCCGCTTCATCAAGGTCCTGAAGCCTATCCGCGTCGAAGAGGGTGGCTGCTGGGGCGAAATCTCTCCGCATTCCGGTTTCCATCTCGATGTTGAAATCGATTTCGATACCCCGCTCATCGGCCGTCAGCGCCTCGCGTTCGAGATGAGCCCGGGCATCTTCCGCAATGAATTGTCCCGCGCCCGCACCTTCGGTTTCATGTCCGACGTGGAGCGTCTCTGGAAAGCGGGATTGGCGCTCGGCGCCAATCTCACGAACACGGTTGCCATCGGCGAAGGCCGGATCATGAACCGTGAGGGTCTGCGCGATCCGCTCGAGTTCGTCCGCCACAAGATGCTCGACGCCGTCGGCGATCTGAGCCTCTCGGGATTGCCGCTTCTCGGGGCGTACCGGTCGGTTCGCGGCGGTCACCGTCTCAACTCCCTGGTCCTGAAAGCTCTGCTTGAAGATGTGTCGGCCTGGACGATCGTGCAGGCACCGCGCGTTCGCGAGATGTCGCCGCGCATGTTCGAGGTCCCTCAGGCCGTGGCCGTCGGCGAATAAGGCTAACGAGACGTGTAGGCGTGTTCGGAGGGCTTGCGGCTTGTGCCTGCGGGCCCTTTTTGCTGTTTCCCGGCCCCACAACTAACATAATCTCGAGTCACCAAGGCATGTGGGTTGGGCGTGTTCGGTTCTTTGGCGACCGGGACTCGTGTGCTATCTGATCGCTGAGGGGGTGGCCGGTCTCATTGGCCACGGGGGAATGCCGGCATGGCCGGATGCCAGAACAGCACGGAAAAAAGAATGCGAAACGGCATACCGTCGCGACTGATGGCTGGGCTTGCAATTGCCCTTGCCGCAGTGCTGCTCGCGGGATGCGCGTCTTCGATCGATGCGACGGGAGCGATCAGCTCGGATCCGCCTGAGAAGATGTATGCCGAGGCCGATGCCATGATGACGGCCGGCAAGTTTGAAGCCGCGGCAGCGAAGTTCGAGGAGCTGGACCGTTCACATCCCTACTCTTCAGAGGCGCGCCGCGCGATCGTGCTGTCGGCTTATGCCTATTACAAGGCCGGCAAGTTCCCCGAAGCGATCGCTTCTGCGGAACGCTACACGGTGATGCACCCCGGCACGAAGGATGCGCCTTTCGCGCACTACATCATCGCGTCGGCTTATTTCGATGACATGAAGGGCGCCAACCGGGACCAGGGCACGACGCGCAAGGCGCTCGAGCAATTCAAGATCCTGAAGACGCGCTACCCCGATAGCAGCTATGCGGAGAAGGTCGACAATCGCATCCGCATCTGCGAGGACACGCTGGCCGCCCAGGAAATGGAGATCGGCCGCTACTACTTGAAACGCAAGAATTATGTCGGCGCCATCAACCGGTTCAAGACCGTCGTGACCGACTATCAGACGACCAACCACGTCGAAGAGGCGCTGGCGCG
>JBLMYE010000109.1:0-4739 GCA_050258115.1 Deltaproteobacteria bacterium
TTGAGACGGCCGCCCACCGCTGCCCCTTGAAGCAAATCGGGTCCCCGTCCAGAACAACGGAGACCCGATTTTTTGTGTCGAACGTGGCGGGGGGATGACGAAACCGGCGATCAAACCGGGTTGGCGTCAGGTGGAATGGTGGGAGACGCCGCCGAACCGGCCCTCTGCACCTCGACGAGCGAACCGATCAAGAGACCGCAGGTGATCGCGAAGCAGAAGAGTGAACCAATCTTGGCCCAGCGCCCGGGCGAAGAGCCGAGGAATGCGGGCGCTTTGGAGTTCATTCTGACACCATGCGAGCCAGTATCGTTCAAGACCATCCGCCGTTGGATCGTGGTGAGATAATTTTTAGGTGAAGAGCGCCTTCCAGTCGAGAAATGTCCATGCCTAAGGTGAACCCGCAAACGTCGTTTTTCACGATCTGTTAACCTGGCATTGGCTCTGGCATGATCGCTCAATGCCTGCGCTTTTCTCCCTCCGCACGGAACGCGTCGAGAGTCTTGGCTGGTGTGATGGCCTGCGGGTCCAGTTTGAGTGCGATCACGGCCGGACGGCCGCAGGACAGCGCCTCCTCGAAGACGGCGTCGAACTGGTCGGTCTCCTCCAGCGTCGCGCCGAACGCCCCGAAGCTGCGGGCGTAGGCCGCAAAGTCCGGATTGACGAGGCCGGTTGCGCTCACCCGGCCGGGAAACGTCTTTTCCTGATGCATCCGGATCGTTCCGTACATTCCATTGTCGGCGACGATCACGACGAGCGGCAGATCGTACTGAACGGCCGTCGCCAGTTCCTGCCCGGTCATCAGGAAGCATCCGTCGCCCGCATAGCACACGACCGTCCGATCGGGGTGCTCGAGCTTCGCAGCGATCGCGGCGGGCAACCCATATCCCATGGAGCCCGACGCAGGAGCGAGGCTCGACGGATAACTGCGGTACGTCGTGTAGCGATGCACGAACTGGCTGTAGTTGCCGGCTCCGCTGGCGATGATGGCATCCTCGGGAAGCCGAAGGGAAACTTTACGGACGATTTCGCCGAATTGCACCGCGCCCGGAGTCGCCAGCGGTTCCTGCGTGCGCTCGAATGCAGCGCGCAAGTCGCGCCGGAACGTGCGCCAGCGCTTCACATTCGGCGCCGGAAGCGAGGCCAGCGCCGTCGCGAACGCGTCCGCGGTGGCAACGATTTGAACGGCTGTGCGCACGCCGTCGCGCGGGTCCGTGCCGGCCGGATGCGCATGAATGATGCGTTGCGAGGGAACCGGCGAGGCGATCAGAGACCATCCACCTGTGCCGATTTCGTCGAGCGGAGCGCCGATGACGAGCAGAAGATCGCTGGCCCGGATGGCCGTCGCAAGCCGCGCATCCATGTTGATGCCGATATGGCCGCAATAGGACGGGTGCCGGTTGTCCATATAGTCTTGCGCACGAAAAGCCGCCGCAACCGGCAGGTCGAACTTGCGCGCGAACGACTGGACGTTCTCCCTCACATCGGCGGACCAGCGCGGACCACCGATGACCACAAGCGGTTGCTCGGCTCCCGCGATCTCCCGGGCGATCGCCGTCATGACGCCGGCAGACGCTTCGGCACGCGGGGCCTCGATGTAGGCGACGTCACCCGTTTCGGCGATTTCAGATAAAACGTCCTCCGGCAACCCGACGACGACCGGACCCGGCCGGCCGGCCAGCGCAATCGCGTAGGCTCGGGAAATAGTCTCCGGCAGAACAGCCGCGGCCGATGCGATTTCAACATGCTTCGCCATCCCGCCGAACAGTGCGCGCAGATCGAAATCCTGGAACGTGTTGAGATGCGCCCGGCTTCGCGGAGGCAATCCCACGAAGAGGATCATCGGCGTCTGAGCCTGCGCGGCCATATAAACACCCGACGCCGCATTCGTGGCGCCGGGAGCCCGTGTGACGAAGGCTATTCCAGGCCGGGCCGTCAGACGCCCCGCGGCCTCGGCCATCATGGCGGCCCCGCCTTCGTGCCGGCATACGACGGCGCGAATGGCAGGCGTGTCGAAAAGAGCATCGAGCACCGCAAGGAAGCTCTCGCCCGGAACGAGGAAAGCCCGGCCCGCTCCCTGCAGGACCAGTTGATCGACAAGGATGCGTCCGCCCGTGCGCATTGACACCTGGTTCTCGATGGCTAATCCCCTTTACGCCGCCCCGCCGCCGTTCTCTTCCCGAAAATGCAGGCATGGTGATCGCCGCCCTGCGGCGCGCCGGCCTCAAACGAGGCCGAGGGCAAGACCCATCCGCACCAGTTCCGCCATTGATTTGGCCTGCATGCGCGTCATCACCCAGGTCCGGTGGATTTCCACGGTCCGGGGACTGATGCCGAGTTCGATGCCCATTTCCTTGTTCGACATGCCGCGCACCAGAAGACGCATCGTATCGCGCTGGCGTTCGGAGAGCGACGCATAACGGGATTTGAGTTCCTGCAACTCCAGCGTCGACTTCATCGAACTGGCCGAGGTCTCCAACGCGGAGGCGACTGATGAAAGCAGCCGTTCGAGCGCGAAGGGTTTCTCGATGAAGTCGAAGGCGCCGAGTTTCAGCGCCTGGACCGCCATCTCGATGTCGCCATGCCCGGTGAAGAGAATGACCGGGCGCGGGTCTTCGATGGCCTGCAACTTCCGGACGAGGTCGAGCCCCGTGGCCTCGGGCATTCTGACATCGCTGACGATGACCCCCGGCGCAAAAGGCGCATTGAGGAAATCAGACACGCTCGCGAACGACGCCGTCGCATACCCGTTGCTCTCCAGCAGCATCCCGACGGCTTCCCGCACCGAGGCCTCGTCGTCGATGATCGAAACGGTCTCAGTCATGCGATGTCTCCTGCAATGGGTAGTTCGAGGCTGACGTAGGCACCACGAGCAGTCGATTGAATATTCACCCGACCGCCATGAGCCTCCGCGATCGACCTCACCACAGTCAAACCGATACCGGAGCCCTCGGATTTGGTCGATGTGAATGGCGGCGGATCGGTAACGTCATACGCAGGGGGGAAACCAGGCCCGTCGTCACGAACGATGATGCGCACGAAACCGTTGCCAGCCCGTTCGGCCATCATGTCGATACGGCCCGGGCGTCCGGAACTCTCGATCGCCTCCGCTGCGTTGAGAACGAGATTATGCAACGCCTGCTGCACCTGGACGGGATCGGCCACGATTTCCGGGACGTTACCGACAACAGCGACGGACAGTTGCACGCCGCGCTTGGCGAGATCCGTCCTGAGGAGATCGGAAATCTGCTCGAATGATTGCCGGAGATCCAACTGGGACCTGTTGAGAGCGCCCTGCCGTAGCAGATCGCGAATTCCGCCAACTACGCGTGCCGCACGCTGGCTCTCGATCTCAAGCCGTCCCACAGCCCGCTCAGCAAGTGCAGCGTCGCCATCCCGAAGTGCTTTCGCCGCAATTCCGCTGAAAGTCGCAAGCGCGGTCAGCGGCTGGTTGATCTCGTGCGCGATGGTGGCCGCGATCTCACCCGCCGAGCGAATCCGCAGCGTGCGGTTGAGCGCCGCCTGCTGATCCCTGAGACGCGCAGCCGTATCCTCACGCTCGGCCACGACCGCACCAACGATGAGCCCCGTGATGGCAAGCGCGATCATCAGGACCTGCAACACGCCGAACCCTGGATCGTTGCCGAAACGGATCTCGGCGCCGACGACGATGCCGATCTGAACGGCTGCCAGAGCCGTTGCGGCTCCCGCCGGACCATGACTGAGGGCGACCCAGAGAACGGGCAGGAAAAGCAGGTAGAACAGCTGGAAGGCTGTCGCGTCATGATACCCGAAGACGATTACGAGCGCGACGAGTATGGCGAGCACCTGCAGCGGCATCCAGGGGCTGAGCGATGGCCATGCCCGGTTGGTGCGCCACAGGAGCAGAAGCGGTACGACGGTAAGAATTCCGATCATATCGCCGACGGCGGAGCGCCAAACCACCGCGCCGACCTCTGCCGGTGTGACACGGCCCGATGCGAGCAGCATGCCGACATGAAATCCCGCAGCGGCCATGGCGGTCACCGCCCCCACAACAATCAGCGTGAGGACGTCGCGCACGCTCCGAAACCGGGGATCGAACGGCGTAATCTTCTGCAGCACCAGCCCGGCGGCGACGAATGTACCGCCGATCAGCACCGAACTCGTAATTTCGTTCAGCGGACTGGAGAGGTTCCGGACGACGGCCTCCGCCACAAATGGCGCCGCCAGAACGAATGGTACGACCGCAAGCCCCTCCAAGAAGACGATGGCGATGGCCAGGCCCGCGGGCGGATTCCAAGGCGTGATCCCGATGTCCCGGTAAGGCTTCACGAAGCTCACATAGTCGAGCGCAACATAGGCCAGAAGAAAGCCGATGCCGACGAGCCATATCCGTGCTGTCGTCTTGCCAATCATCGCGCGCGATTGTCTCCAATCAAATTCCGCTCACGGCGGCAGCCGCGCAGGTGCGCAAGAAGCAGTGCGCTTGTGACAGTTCCACGCCCGCGTCACGATAAGTACCGCTACGTAGCCCATCGGCCTACGAACTCACTCCGGCTGGCCAGCCGAGCCGAACTCCTGGAGTTTGCAGACGAAATCGATCGCCATACTGCGACCCAAGCCCCCATAATTGAATTGGAATAATGGCATGTCAGAAAAGCACCGCGAAACGGGGAAATCAGAGGCTGTGGAACTACCCGCCGCCTATTGCCAGGGCGGTTTTGTTCGGCTGAGGACCATCGTGTCGCCGTCGGTTGCGG